>JAJXTT010000079.1 GCA_021783525.1 Pseudomonadota bacterium | reverse complement strand
CGCTGATCTCCGTATAGGGTACAAGCACTCTACCCAGTGCTGCGGGATCAAACGACGCAGTTCTTCCCGCACTACCGCCCTGATCGTGAACCACTGTGAAGATCTGCGGCCAGTACCAGAAGAGGTGTACGATAGCCTGGGACCAAAAGTCCCGGCCTAGCCTTGGCTCGACAAGCCTTGCCTCCCGAAACACGCGCTCGACCGCGAGCCACATTTTGGGAGTCTCCTCGTACTGGGCTTGGGCGTTCATCACAAGGGATTCGATTGCGCCAAGTCCCCAAAGCCCCATAATCTCGGCTGGATTTCCGCCGCCGTGTCCATTAGTGCGCCAGGCTCGTTCGCGCTCGAACCTAAGTGCAGACCAAGTGCTGGTGAACCAAGAGGCAGCATCCGGGATTCCCGCCAAGACATCGCCCGGAATGGTTCGCAAAGGCGCTCCAGGCAATTGGATTAGTTCGCTCGCGCACGTCAGTTCAAAGCCGTTGGGCTTGAGCAGGCTTTTTGCAACTGCCCCGACGTCCAAACCGCCAGCCGTCGACGTAAACGCCGCTACACTCAGCACTGTCACAGCGCGAAATTGCCTCGCCAGCGGTTCTGCTTCCGCAATCCAGGCATCTTGTGAGCGACGCGGCTTCAGCCGGCTTCCAAGCGCATGGGCCAGAATACCGATTCGATTGACCATCAGCTTGCGTGGGGGCGCGCCTCGGTTTACGGCAGGAACACGGGGGATCTGACGCAGGAGGTTTTCAAGCCAGCACCAAGCGAGTTCGACACCGTCGGGACGCGCAAAAAGGATGTCGAGAACCCCAAGGACAGCATCGCTGAAGTGTGCAACATCTTTATTCAGGTCTTCGGAGTCCTCCTCGTCGGCCCACGGCGATAACAGTTGTTCGCTTGCCAATTGCAACAACAGGATCGCCGCCATTCCACGGCGGTGACAGCGGCCTTCCGCATCTATGGTGGAATTCGCCAAACGTAGCAGGCTCAAAACATCCTCCGGACTTGCCAGAAGCGCTTTGCTGCTGAGGCATTGTTTCACAAGTATCGGATGCGGCAATTGATCTATCATCGCCACGAAGCGTGCGGCGTCGGATCTGCGCAGAATCTCGAACGCATCGCTTGACCGGAATAGGATTGTCCATCGATCCGCTTCCCAAACGTCTTGAAAGCACATCCTCGCTCGCGCGAATTGCTCGACAATTGATGCCATCGACTCGCACCAAGGTGGGATTTCAGTCACGGTGTCAGGCGCGTCGTTCGCACTTGCAATTATTCCAGTTAGAAAACCGATGAAATCCTCCAGCAAGTCCGGACTCTCGCGAAACACCTTTGCAGCGAAGTCAGCGAAATCTTCCCACAATAAGCCGTTGATTGACGCAACGAAATGACCGATCCAGTCGAGTTTACTTGGGCCATAGATCGCATAGGCGCGTCCGCTCGCGGCTGCGAGCGCATGGCCGATCAACGCGGCTTCGGCTGGTTCTTTGCCTTCCGCATCTTCGATCTGCCATTTCAACGCCAAGGCCAGTCCATCGAGCTTTGCCGTAGACAGCCTATCAATAAGGCGCATGTCTGCAGGTAGCGAAGCAAGGTCATGCCGAGAATAGAGCGTGAGACCGCGATCCAGGATATCTGCAATCCAGCTTTCGCAGACCGTGGTGGCGGGTTCAGCCTCGTTCTGCTGTTCGAGCCACGAGTCGATCCGCCTACGTCGGTCGTGTAGATAGTCGTCATCGGTCGTGTAGATAGTCGTCAAACGTGCGCTGCATCATTTCTACCATCGTTCGTCTCCTTGAGTTGATTCTCATCGACCCAATCTGCGAGAGGCTTTGCGCGGTCTAGCGCGCGTTCAACTGCCGCGATGACATTGCGCGGCTCGTGAATCTGGCTGATTATGCCGATGCGTTCGCCAAGCTCGTTGAACGATGGTCCCGAAGCCCAAACGACATCATCGATCACGAGGAAGCGGTCGTGGAAGATTGGTTTTCTTGAGCCTAGCATCACGAATACCTCTGGTGCCCCAGACCCAAGCTTCCCCTTCACATACTGGAGCTGATGCAGCAGTAGGACGCCGGGCGACGCGGAAGGCGCTGTCTGATCTTCCGCTGACGCATCGATTACGTCGTCGCTTGGCCGCGCTTTTCGCATGTTGGGTGCGCCGGTTAGAACCTTAACCGCCACACCATCGCGCATGACCCGAAGCGCGTAGTTTTGGAACTCACGCACGCCAAAGTCTGGATCGACGAATATGACGCGACGCTGCGCCACGGCCACGAGATTCGCCACATACGCTTCAGCCTCGCCGCGCATACGGGCCAGATCGTCACCTGATAGTTCATCTTTGTCGTTTTCATAGCTACCGAATAGCCTTTGCGGTGCTGTCTGCCGCTTGACGCGATCCTTGCGAGCTTCCTGCAACTCAACTATCCGGATTGCACCTGAGAGAGGGAGCGCCTCTCCAACATGCACTCGACCAGTATCGGTCACTCGGTTCGCTTGGTAACGCACCGCAGGCTTGCGGCGACCGCCTGAGGGCACCTCGACGTCGAGAACCGCATCGACTACACCTATGCCGACGCTAATCTGGCTAAGAAACGATGTAGGTGGCGCCATGCGAAGAAGCCCACGGACAGGACATGAGATTGCGTAACCCGTCTCGCTCACTGGCTCGGGGTAGTCCTTGATGGCGAAGCCATCGGGGTCGAACGAGGTAGGCAAGACCTCCATCCAGCCGCTGGGCCGCCGCTGGAGCAGGACGAGGTTCAGCGCGTCGGCTTCCACGTCAGGATAGTGTTCATAACGGCGCCGATGCGCTTGGAAAACCACGCGCTCCGAGCCGTCCGGTTTCAGTTCTAACGTAAAATGGCTGACCCTTGTGAGCAACGGGTCGGGGGCAAGTAGCGAAAGGCTTGCGAGCCACTCCTCGTAGTCGAAGGGATCGAAGCCAGCATTGGCAGCAAGCCACTCGTGGGCTGCGGTGCTAGATCCAAGACTCTGGACCGCCTCGTCGGGGGGTTCCATTGGGACCAACCGGTGAATCCGCGGTCCACCATGCCATTGCGCCGCGAATGGAACATCTTCCCCAACGGAAAAACGGCCCAATGACGGCTCGACACCAAGGAATGGTGCGACAAGTTCAACAGGTGGTGTAGTTCCCGGAATCGTCACCCGTCCTCTGGCCGCCTTTTCATACCAATCGAGCGCTCCGACAACGGACATCTGCACAGCCGAAACCGCAAGCGTCACGCCGCTACCTGAATTTGGAACCCTCCAAGGCTTTTCCCCCGCACTGAAACTCTCAGGCACCGGAATATCGCGTGGAAAAAGTTCGACATACCCAAAGAGTAAATATTGTTTTCCTGCGGCACGCATCGTCGCCAGCCGAACCAGCGCACCGTGGTAGTCGGTCGTGGCTTCGCGCCATATTACCGCCTGTTGCGCTGAGTCAGTCCTATCGAAGTGCTCTGCCACTGTATCGCTGTCTTTGTAACTGTCCATTTTTCTTCCAGTTGGCCTGTCAATCACTGGCTAGCGAGGGGGGCGAAAAACATTTCTACCATGTCTTTGGTTTTACATCGGGGGCGAGCTGCGAACCGACTGTATCACCACAATCTGCAAACCGATGTCATTGTGCGCAGCAACAACGCTTGGCATTCATGGAATCTCTGTTTCTATTGGTTTCAGTCAAGACCGCCTGACTCCGCGATTTCAACCAAGGTTGGAATATGCGGACCATACTCGACAGTCTGAGAGCCGCCCGTTTTTTCCACAATCCGAACGCCGCTGCCAACCTTCCGTGCATACTTGGCATATAACATCTTTGCCCGAATGATTTCATAACTGTATCCGCGTCCCATGCGGTTGGCAACCTTGGTCAGGCCGTTTAAGCCTTCCGTGTAGGCGTTCGTGATCCGGCCGGGTGAGTCCCAGTAGGCAAATATATCCTCGTAGTGATTATGGACAGTCTTGGCTAAACTATGGAAGTTGTCCAGTTCATCATCTGGTAGCGTGTTTTCCCACGCCTCGAACGCCCGCATGGCGGCCTCCTTGATCGGCTCATCGTAAATCCGGTAGAAGGCTTCCTTGAAGTCATAAGCAACAGCTAGGTTTGGGATCAATTGCCGAATAACTTCCAGTGCCTCAGCTTCGGCAGGAGAGAGATTCTTTGGTCGCTTTAAGGTTAGCCATCGTATCGATTTTTTTACCTTGACGCGCTCATCCTTGTCCAGTGTCGCCTGGTACTTCTTCCGCTCAGTCTCCAGCGCCTCCGATGCCATTGCCACAACATGGAACTTATCGATAACCAGGCGTGCATTCGGCAGGTATTGGCTGAATGAGCGCTTGAACGGTCGCCACATGTCCGTGCAGACCCACTCCACTTTTTCTTTGTCAGGCAAATTCTTGAAGAATGGCTTCAGATGTTCCTGCGTCCGAAACTCAAGCATCTGAAAAGCGTTGTTTGTTGCCAGATTGGTAATGACGCATCGCATGCCGCCGGCCAGATTGACTTCATCAATGCCCATGATGACCGGGGTTTCGTAATGCACCGTGCGTTCCAAATCCCCAATCAGGTCGTGGGCAATGCTCTTGATGGTGTTAACCGCCAGCCCGGTCTGCTCGGCGAGTGAATGGAAAGTCATTCCAAGGCAGCGCTCGCGAATGGCATCTACCAGTCTCCTGGTTGCCCTGCGATGTTCGTCCAGGAAGGTCAGTTCAGGCGTAATCGTCTTGCCGCAAACATCACACCGATAGCGTGGCCGGGAGATTTCGAGTCGGACTGGCTGCATCTGCATCGGGGTATCAGCAAAAGTGTTTGTCCGTCGGCCATGCCGATACATCGGTTTGGTGCACTCCGGGCATTGCGGTGGGTCGCCTTCAACAGCTTCGGCAATGACGACAATGGCTTTATTGGCCGCGCGCAAATCCACCGGTCTGACACCGGGGAGGTTCAGCAGATCAAACACTAAGGTCGTCCAGATCAATATCCCGGCGTTCCCGGATCAACTCGTAGATCACGTCGGTAAGGGCAGACATTGCCTGACGGTCGGACTTAAGCACCAGCGTGGCTAACTTCTGATGGGAGGTCAGTGCGCGAACCACCCCTTGCTGAACCGCGCCCGGCAAGTTTCCTTTCAGCACCTGCTCTCGGGTATTGTTTTCTACCTGGGCCATCACAACATCGTTCTCGCGAGCAATCGCGACGATGTGATTGACGAAGGTCGCCTGGTCACGCAATGGCGTGGCATCGCCGAACAGTCGATTTAAGCGGTCGATTATTTCATGCAGGTAGTGAGGATCATCGTCTTTCCCACCACCAGTACCGGGGCCGACGGGTTTCAATACTGGAGGCTCGTCCCCATCACCAACTATATCGTCCTTGTGCTTGATATCAAAGCCCGTCAGTACCAGCCCTTTCAGATCGACATTCTCCGGCGATTCGCCATTCAGCCGCTTCTGAAGCAGCTTGGCGAATGCCGCATAGTTTTCCAGTTCTGGGTCACCAAAGTCGACCAATTGGGCGATGTAGGCATAGGCACGGCAGAAGCGCCCCAGCCCCGCCTTGAACGTCATGAGGGCTTTGATCTGGCCAGCGTGTTCGCGCCGATGATGATCCGCCGTTTTGGTACCAGCTTCGTCGCCCTGGTTGTGCGCCTTCTCATAAGCGGCTTCCCAGGTATTCACTGCATCGCGCAGCATTTTCAGGCGCTGGTTAAAAAGACGCGTTGGTTGTTCTGTGGCGGCATAGAGTGCTTTGTGTTGCGGCTCCTGCGACTGCGTTATGTCGCGGATAGTCCTGAAACGGGCCTCTTTGAAGGCTTCCAGGTCAGATTCCTCATACAACCCTTGAGCGTCAAGCGTTTCCTTAATCTCGTAGACCACATTCAGTTCTTGCACGTCATCAATCTGCGCGCCATCGTCGTACATGGCAAATGCTCGCCGCACGTTGGCCGGATCATTAACGAAATCGATGATGAAGATTTCGTCCTTACCCGGTGCAATCCGGTTCAGGCGGGAGAAAGTCTGCACAATCTCTACGTCATTGGCAATTTTCTTGTCGACATACATTGCCACAAGCTTCGGCTGATCGAACCCGGTCTGGAACTTGTCCGCAACCAGCATGACCCGATATTCCGGGCGATCGAAGGCCAGCCGCAAATCCTGACCGCCAACATCCGGGTTCATGCTGACCTCGGTAAATTCATCGCCTTCATCCACCATGAAGACTTCTCCTGTGATGCGCTCATCGTCAGAGTGCATGACCTGCTTGCCGGTCAGCTTGCCTGAGAAGGCGACGAGGGAGCGAATGGCGGCGTATTCGGGATGCTTCTCAATGTATCGGTCAAACCCTTTCTTGTAACGCACGGCAGCAGCACGCGAACTGGTAACCACCATGGCCTTGGCCTTGCCATCGAGCAGGAATTCAACATTTTTGTGAAAATGCTCGATGATGAACTGCACCTTCTGTGTGACATTGGTGGGATGCAGGGACATCCACTGGGCTAGCGCCCGTTTTGCCTGTTTCCCACTAACACGCTTGGTATCTTCAACCTGTTTAGCCAGGTTGAATGCGGTTTTGTAGGGCACATAGCCGCGCAGAACATCAAGGATAAAGCCCTCTTCAATGGCCTGGCGCATGGGATACCGGTGGAACGACTGCGGCAGATTAGACTTCGATGCCGGGCGGGACGGATCGGCAGGGCGGCCAAACAGCATGAGGGTGGAATGCTTCGGCGTCCCCGTAAAAGCAAAGTAACTGATGTTCTTCGGCCGTGCCCGCGACTTCTGCAACTCCTCCAGGAGTTCTTCCACGGTCATGGTGGACATCTTGCCCTTGCCGCTCATGGAAAGAGCTGTCTGGAGCTTGGCCGCCGTCGATCCTGTCTGTGAAGCGTGCGCCTCATCGATGATTACCGCGAAACTCTTGTCCTTCAGGGACTTTTCCGTGACGATGGCCTCCATCGCGTAGGGGAAAGTCTGTATGGTCACGACGATGATGGGAGTGTTGGCCAGCAGTGCTTCTGCCAGTTGTTTACTCTTCGACTTGGATGACTTCTGGCGATCAATGGCAGCGATCACCCCAAACTGATGGTCAATTTGTTTGACCGCATCTTGAAGCTGACTATCCAGCACGTTTCGGTCAGTAACGATGATCACGCTGTTGAAGATGGCATCACCGTTGTCCCGGCGAAGCTTAACCAGGTCGTGGGCTGTCCATGAAATGGTGCTAGTCTTGCCGGAGCCTGCACTGTGATCGGCGAGATACTGCATGCCGGGGCCGTTGGCGCGGGCATCGGCGATCATGGTATTGACCGCCGCCCACTGGTGGTAGCGCGGGAAGATCAG
>JAJXTT010000078.1 GCA_021783525.1 Pseudomonadota bacterium | reverse complement strand
CTTTGGCGCATACCGATGGCCACCGGTGCGGCACAGCAGGTGCACATCATGCAGGGAATGGCGAAAAGTCCGCCAAAGGCCGTGCTTCTGAAACCCATGCGGCCGAGCATCGCGCCCACCCAGTGGCCCGGCAGAAGCACCTTGATGCCCGAACCCAGCACGAGGCCAAGGACGAGCGCCTTCCAGATCGCCTTGCCATAGGCCATGGCGTAGTCTGCCGCAGCGCTCCATGAGGCGGGCGGTGCAACGGCGGTCTTCCCGGAAAGGATGGAATCTCCTATGGTGTGCTGGCTTTGAGCGGCGAGTGCCTTGGCGTAATAAGGCACCCATTTGACATAGGCAAACCCGATGATGGCCACCAGCGCAAATATCATCAGGCCAGTAAAAGGAGACAGGGATTTTTCGTTTGATCTGCTTTGCATGGAATACGCTCTACTCTAAATTTGTCATTCGCAATTATGCCCTGTCGCACCATTCCGATGGCAACGGCATTTCAATGGCCGTTCTTGTTGCTCCGAATCCCGCGACATACGTCCGCCCGGTCAACTCGCCGATTCAATGAAAACGACCGGAAGTCTCGGCATAGGCCAGGGCAAGCATTCGATATGCAGCGTTCATGATATTCCCATGCCTGCAACGACGAACTTCTGCTTCAAACTGCTTCGGGTTCGACCAGTCCATCACGAACGGATTTGATTTCGGTTCTTATTGTTGATCCGGCGATTGTGGAATCGCCGGCTCCGCTTCAGGCTCCGGCGACAGCACGGTGATCGTCACGCGCCGGTTGCGCGCACGGTTTTCAGGGGTATCGTTCGGTACGACGGGTTGATTGTCGGCCTCGCCTACTGCTTTCAGGCGCTTGGCGACAATACCCTGGTCTATGAACAGGCGCACGACGCTGCTGGCGCGCGCCGAGGACAGCTCCCAATTGGATGGAAACCTCGCGGTGCTGATCGGCATATTGTCGGTATGCCCTTCCACTTCGATGGCAAAATCATTTTCCGCCAACACCTTCGCCGCGTCCGCCAGTGTCTTCTTCGCTTCCGGCTGTATATCGGCTTCTCCCTGGTTGAACAGCGCGCTGGCGTTGATCTCCAGTTCCACGCCGCGGCCATTCTGGGAAACGTTCATCTGCCCGTTCTTCACAAACGACGCCATCGCTGAATTCAGCGTCTGCGCGAGATTCTGCATGCGCTCGTTCTGTTTGCGCTGTTTCTCGGCCAGGCGAGCATTGCGCCGGTCGACCAGTGATTTGAAGAATATCTCGTCCTCGGTCAGCTTTATTCCGCTGCCCTCACCCGCTTTGCCGTTGGCGCCGAAGGCCTGGTTGACGGAGACGCTGAAGATCCTGTACTTGCCTTCGTTCACGGAGGAGATACCGTACATCACAACGAAGAAGGCGAACAGCAGCGTGATGAAATCGGCGTAAGAGACCATCCAGCGCTCGTGATTGTCGTGCTCCGCTCTTTTGGGGCGGCGCGCCATCAGGATACCTCCGGGATGTAGCCCTTCAGCTTGTTCTCGATGAAGCGCGGGTTCTCGGCGTTCGCCACCATGCACAGGCCGTCAATCAGCATCTCGCGCAGGTTCACCTGCTGCGCGATGATGATCTTGAGCTTGCCCGCGATCGGCAGGAACAGCAGGTTGGCTGAGCCCACACCATAGATGGTGGCGATGAATGCGACAGCGATGCCCGCGCCCAGCTTGGCCGGCTCGCCCAGGCTTTGCATCACGTGCACCAGCCCCAGCACGGCACCGATGATGCCGATGGTGGGCGCGTAACCCGCCGCCGATTCCCACACGCGCGCTGATTGCCAGCGCAGCGTCTCGTAGCTTTGCAGGTCGATGTCCAGCACTTCGCGTATCTTTTCGGCGCTGTTGCCGTCCACCAGCATCTGCAGCCCTTTGGCGACGAACGGTTCTTCGATGTTCTTGAGCTGGGCCTCCAGCGCGAGGATGCCGTCCTTGCGGGCGATACCGCCCCAGGTGGTGATCTGGTGCGCCAGTTTCTGCGTGTCGATGACGGGTGTGACGAAGACCCAGCCGCCCATCCTGATGCCGCTCACGAACACATCGAGCGGGTGCTGCAGCATGACCGCGCCTATCGTGCCGCCGAACACGATGAGGAAGGCAGCCAGCTGCATCAGGACATTGATCGAACCGCCTTCCAGCAGCTGTCCACCGACGATCCCCGTGATGGCGAGAACCAATCCGAACAGGCTAAGCTTGTCCATAAACCCAGACTCCGTAGTTGAACGGGGCGTAGTGTACGTTCATCGCGGTGCAGCGCAAAGCGAGAGCGCATGGGAAAAGACCCGATATTCTTCTTGTCATCCTGCCTGATTCCCCTGTGGCGCGGGCGGCTGCGGAGCCCGGGCTTTAATGGCCCTTCATCGAAGTCCGCAGGCGCGCCACGGCCTGGCTATGCAACTGGCATACGCGCGATTCGGAAACCCCCATCACCTCGCCGATCTCGCGCAAGTTCATATCCTGCTCATAATGCATGCCCATCATCTGCCGTTCGCGCTCCGGCAGGCGTTCTATCGCCTGGACGAGTGCGGCCCTGAAGCGCTCGTCCTGCAGCAGTTCCAGCGGATTGCTGTCGCTGGAAAATTCGAAGCGCTCGAAAAAGTCCTCGTCTCCCTCACCGTGGAAATCCTCGTAATACAGCAGTTGGGCGCCGCGCCCTTCCTGCAACATCTGCTGGTATTCGGTCAGCGGAACGCCCAGTTCCTTCGCGATCTCGGACTCGCTCGGCGCCTTGCCGAGCTTCTGCTGCAGGCGGCTGATGGCCGTCTCGATGCGGCGCATGTCGCGGCGCAGGCTGCGCGGCAGCCAGTCCGCGCCGCGCAATTCGTCCAGCATCGCACCGCGTATGCGCTGTGCGGCATAAGTCTCGAACATCGCACCGCGCAGCTCGTCGTAACGGCTGGCGGCATCGAGCAGACCCATCATGCCCGCCTGGATCAGGTCATCCACTTCGACGCTGCCGGGCAATTTGAGCATCATGTGATGGGCGATGCGCTTCACCAAAGGCGCATACTCCTTCAGGCACTCTTCCTTGTCAGTCAGTCCATTCGGCGTGTACATAGCCTTTGTCTTAAGGTTGCCGGCGATATTCATGTGATCGCCATTGTATTGTTCGCCGGACGCGATTGCCGCATCATGCGCTGCATCACGCTCCCCAGCACGTCATGCCCTTCATCCGATGCCATCGGCGCACGCAACAGTCCCTGCGCGATCTCTCTCATTGCGTACGACGACTGCGCCGCCGGGAAAGCCTCGGTCACCGGACGGCCCAATTGTGTCGCACGTTTGAGCTTTTCATCAACTGGAATATGTCCCAGGTACTCCAGGTGCACCTGGAGATGGCGGCCCGCAACCTGCGCCATATTGTCGAATATCGCCAGTGCTTCGCGTTCGCTTCCGACCTTGTTGACCACGATATCGAACGCCTGCCTGCCATTATGCATCGCCATCTGCTTGAGCAAGGCATAACTTTCCGTGATCCCGCTGGCGGTGGCGTTCAGCACCAGCAGCAGAGGTTCGTCGCCGGACAGGCTCGCGCAGACCGAATGCCCGGCACGCGCCGCGTCCACCAGCACCACGTCCATGTCCTTCGCGGCGGCGCACAGCGACTCCAGCAAGCGGTCGCGCTCCGGCTCGTTCAGTTTCGGCAGGCTTTGTATCGCCCGCGCCACGGGCAGCACACGCACACCCTGGGCGGCGCTCAGGACCACATCCTGCCATGCCTTGTCGCCGCGGACCACATGCAGCAGGTCATGGCGCGCCTTCAATGCCAGCGTGTTCGCCACGTTGTCCTGCGACAGGTTTTCGTCCAGCACCAGCACATCCTTGCCCGAATTCCCCAGCACCGCTGCCAGGTTCACGACGATGCTGGTCGCCCCCAGCCCGTCGCGTGCGCCGACCACGGTCACCACGCGCGAACTGGAGCGCGCCAGCAGGCGGCGCAATCCCGCCGCCTGATCGGAATCGTGCGTTCGTCTGCCTCGCCCACCGGCGGGAAGGGGCTGGGAAGAAGGCATATTCGCCAACGGATCAGATCGCATATTGCCCCCTCATGTTCTGCGCGCCGACCATCCCGGCCATGAAGGTCGGCAGTTCGGCCTCCTGCATGGCAAATGCCGAGGTCGTCTTGCCCACGTCCTTGAAGACGCGATGCAGCAGATATTCCAGATTCACTTCATGCAGGTCCTCCGGTACGCGCTGGCCGCTGGCGATGTAATGCATGGTCAGCTTGTGCCGCACCACCACATCCAGCACCGTGCCGAGCGTCACCGCCTCGTCCAGCTTGGTCGGGATGCAGCCGATCACGCCGGTGCCGCCGTACATCTTCACCACGTCGTCCAGCGTGCCGCCGGAACTGGTCGCGTTCAGCAGCAGCAGGCGCCGCACGCCCACCGCATCGAACATCTCCGCCTGTTCCGCCACGCGGCTGTCGCGCTGCCCGACGCCCATGGTGTCGATCAATACCAGGTGCTTGTGCTTCAGTCCGGACAGCGTCAGCTTCAGGTCCTGGGTATCGCGCACCGCATGCACCGATACGCCGAGTATCTTGCCGTAGATCTTCAATTGTTCATGGGCGCCGATACGGTAGCTGTCGGTCGTGACCAGCGCCACCTTGTCCGCGCCATAGCGCACCACGGCACGCGCCGCCAGCTTGGCGGTGGTGGTGGTCTTGCCGACGCCGGTGGGGCCGACCAGCGCGTATACGCCGCCGCGCGCCACCACATCTTCCTGCACCGTCGCCACACGCAGGTTGTGCCCCAGGATGCGGCGCAGCCAGTCGAGACCGCCGTCCGCCGGGATCTTCTCCAGCAACTGGCGCGACAGGATCGGGCTGAAGCCGACGTTGAGCATGTCGCGCAACAGGGCACTGCGCAGCGGATCATGCTTCTGCATGTCCAACCAGGAGAGACGCGCCATCTGTTCCTGCATCAGGTTGCGCATGGTCTTGATCTCGGACAGCAGCATCTGCTGTTCTGCGGTCGCATCATTTTTATCGCGCGACGCGACGCTCTCGCGTCTGGCATTTGCTTCTAGCACTTTGGCTCCCAGCGCGGCAGCCTGGTTCGCGCCCTGCGGCGTCAGCGTGCCCGGACGCATGGGCGCCTGGGCCGTGCTCTCTGCGGTTCGGCTCGCATTCCCTTCGCCGGGGGAAGGCCGGCGGCTCCCCCGTTGCTCCGCGGCCCCCCTGCCGTTCACGCGAGTCTCGCTCAGGTGGGCCAGTTCGGAGCCGGCCACGGCCACGATCTCAACTCCCTCCGGCACTTTCCGGTTGGACAGGATCACGGCGTCCTCTCCGAGTTCGGTGCGCACCAGCTTCAGTGCGTCACGCGAACTGGCTGCGATGAATTTTCTGGCGTTCATGCTCTACCCCCTACCATGGATGTAAACCGTACCGTCTTGAACCCCGGTACTTCGTCTTGAGAAATCACTCTGAGCTGCGGCAGCGAACGCTTCAGGAAACGCGCCAGCAAATCGCGGATATGCCCCGGCACCAGCAGCACCGCGGGCAGCCCCAGTTGTTCCTGTGTCTGTGTCGCGTTGCGCGCTTCGCGCAGCAGCGTGTTGGCCAGGCCGGGCTCGATGGCCGAGCCGCCCGCCTGCAGGGCCTGCGCGAGCACGTATTCGAGTTCCTTGTCCATGCCGATGACTTGCAGTTCCTGCGCCGACGGGTAGAACTGCTGCACGATGGCCGCGCCGAGCGCCACGCGCACGAGGCCGGTCAGCACGGTCGCGTCCTGGGTCTGCGGCGCGTGCTCGGCCAGCGTCTCCAGGATGGTGCGCATGTCGCGCACATGCATGCCTTCGTCCAGCAGGTTCTGCATGACCTTCTGCACGGTCGACAGTGGCAGCAACTTCGGTACGAGGTCTTCGGTCAGTTTGGGGGCGATCTTGCCGAGGTGGTCCAGCAACTGCTGCAGTTCCTGGCGGCCCAGCAGCTCGGCTGCATGGGTATGGATCAGGTGGCTCATGTGCGTCGCCACTACCGTGCCGGCATCGACCACTGTGTAGCCCATGACTTGCGCCTGTTCGCGCACGGTTGCATCCACCCAGATGGCGGGCAGGCCGAAGGCCGGGTCTTTGGTCGGGGTGCCGGGCAATACGCCGCTCACGCTGCCGGGATTGATCGCGAGGAACATGTTGGGGTATGCCTCGCCGCTGCCGATTTCGGCCCCTTTCAGGGTGATGCGATAGGCATTGGGGCGCAGATCGAGATTGTCGCGGATATGCACGGCAGGCGGCAGGAATCCCATATCCTGGGTGAACTTCTTGCGGATGCCCTTGATGCGCCGCAACAGGTCGCCGTCCTGCGCCTTGTCCACGAGCGATATCAGGCGGTAGCCGACTTCAAGTCCCAGCACGTCCACCTGCGCCACGTCCTCCCAGCTGGCTTCCGGCGCCTCGGTGCTCGGTGCAAGCGCGGGGCTGGCCGCTTCCGCTGCCTTGTCCTCCGCCTGCCTTGCGCGCTGCAGCAGGAAATAGGCGAACCAGCCCATTGCGCCCGCCAGCAGCAGGAAAGCGAAATGCGGCATGCCGGGGATCAGGCCCAGCATGCCGATGATGGCAGCCGTCACGATGAGCACCTGCGGGCTGGAGATCAATTGTTTCGCCAGCTGCTGACCGATGTTGTCTTCGCTGGCGACGCGGCTCACCACCATGCCGGCGGCGGTGGAGATCACCAGCGCCGGGATCTGGGCCACCAGGCCGTCGCCAATGGTGAGCAAGGTGTAGTTCTTGGCTGCGGTCGCCAGGTCCAGGTCATGCTGCAGCACGCCGATCACCAGTCCGCCCACGACGTTGACGAGCATGATGATGATGCCTGCGACGGCATCGCCGCGCACGAACTTGGATGCACCATCCATCGCCCCGTAGAAGTCGGCTTCCTGGGCGATCTCGGCGCGGCGCTTGCGCGCCACGTCTTCACCGATCAGGCCGGCATTCAGGTCGGCGTCGATCGCCATCTGCTTGCCCGGCATCGCGTCCAGGGTGAAGCGCGCGCCGACTTCGGCGATACGTCCGGCGCCTTTGGTGATGACCACGAAATTGATCACCACCAGGATCACGAACACGACGATGCCCACCGCGTAGTTTCCGCCCACCAGGAAGTGGCCGAACGACTCGATCACCTTGCCCGCCGCATCCGGGCCGGTGTGTCCGTGCAGCAGCACCACGCGGGTGGACGCCACATTGAGCGAGAGACGCAGCAGGGTGGAGATCAGCAGCACCGTGGGGAAGACGGCGAAATCCAGCGGCTTGGTGGTGTTCATCGCAACCAGCAGCACCATGACCGCCAGCGCGATATTGAACGTGAACAGGATATCCAGCAGGAACGGCGGCAGCGGCAGCACCATCATCGACAGGATCATCACGATCAGGATGGGACCCGCCAGGCCGCGGACGCCACCGCGCATCATCGCAGCCTT
>JAJXTT010000077.1 GCA_021783525.1 Pseudomonadota bacterium | reverse complement strand
CGGTGCTGTCGAACAGGAACAAGGTGCTGTACAACTACTTCAAGCAGCTGTTCGCACAGGTGACCAACCCGCCGATCGATCCGATCCGCGAAGAGATCGTGATGTCGCTGACCTCCTTCATCGGCTCAAAGCCCAACCTGCTCGGCGTCGACGAAACCAGACCGGCCCCGCGCCTGGAAGTTCATCAGCCGGTGCTGTCGCATGAAGATGCAGCCAAGCTGCACAGCATCGACAAGCTCACCAAAGGCAAATACAAATCCAAAGTGCTGGATATCACCTATCCGGTGAAGAACGGCGCTGCGGGCTGCGAAGCCGCCATCAAGGCTTTATGCAAAGAAGCCGACAAGGCTGTGGCTGCCGGTTTGAATGTCCTGATACTTTCCGACCGGGCGCTGGACGAAAAACGCGTGGCAATTCCCGCTTTGCTGGCAACCGCCGCGGTACACCACCACCTGGTGAAAGCCGGATCGCGTACCAGCACCGGTCTGGTGGTGGAGACCGGCTCGGCGCGCGAGGTGCACCACTTCGCCCTGCTCGCCGGCTATGGCGCGGAGGCGGTGTATCCGTGGCTGGCCTACGACAGCCTCGCCGCACTGGAACTGCCTGCGGGCCTGGCAGTGAAGGATGCGCAGAAGCGCTTCGTGAAAGCGATCAACAAGGGCCTGCTGAAGGTGATGTCCAAGATGGGCATCTCCACTTACCAGTCCTATTGCGGCTCGCAGATATTCGAAGCGATCGGCCTCAACAGCGATTTCATCGGCAAGTATTTCCCCGGAACGGCGACACAGATACAAGGTATCGGCCTGAAGGAAGTGGCGGAAGAAGCCGTGCGCACGCATATCGCCGCTTTCGGAAACGATCCGGTGCTGGCGCACATGCTGGATGCGGGCGGTGAATACGCGTGGCGAACACGCGGCGAAGAGCACACCTGGACCCCGGAATCCATCGCCAAGCTGCAGCACGCGACGCGCTCCAACAACGCAGCGACGTACAAGGAATACGCCAGACTCATCAACGACCAGACGCAGCGCCAGATGACATTGCGCGGCCTGTTCGAGATCAAATCTGCGGGCGCGGCAGTACCGCTGGATGAGGTCGAGCCGGCCAAGGAGATCGTCAAGCGTTTTGCCACCGGTGCGATGTCGCTGGGTTCCATCTCGACCGAAGCGCATACCACGCTGGCGATCGCGATGAACCGTATCGGCGGCAAGTCGAACACCGGCGAAGGCGGTGAAGACGCCAATCGGTTCAAAGTGTTGCACGGCGGCGAGAAGCTGTCCGACATCATCGGCAAGCACCGCATCGAGGCCGACCACACCATGAAGGCGGGCGACTCCCTGCGTTCGCGCATCAAGCAGGTCGCGTCCGGCCGTTTCGGCGTCACCGCGGAATACCTGAGCAGCGCCGACCAGATCCAGATCAAGATGGCGCAGGGCGCCAAGCCGGGAGAAGGCGGGCAGCTGCCCGGCAGCAAAGTGTCTGAATATATCGGCAAGCTGCGCCACTCGGTGCCCGGCGTCGGCCTGATTTCGCCGCCGCCGCACCACGACATCTATTCCATCGAGGATTTGGCGCAACTGATCCACGACCTGAAGAATTCCAATCCTTCCGCCTCCGTTTCCGTGAAGCTGGTGTCGGAAGTCGGCGTGGGAACCGTGGCCGCGGGCGTGTCCAAAGCCAAGGCCGACCACATCGTCATCGCAGGCTTCGACGGCGGCACCGGCGCATCCCCGTTGTCGTCGGTGAAACATGCGGGTACGCCGTGGGAACTGGGTCTGGCCGAAGCGCAGCAGACGCTGGTGCTCAACCAGTTGCGCGGCCGCATCGGACTGCAGGTGGACGGCCAGTTGAAGACCGGCCGCGACGTGCTGATCGGCGCGCTGCTTGGCGCCGACGAGTTCGGCTTCGCCACGGCACCGCTGGTTGTCGAGGGCTGCATCATGATGCGCAAGTGTCACCTCAACACCTGCCCGGTCGGCGTTGCCACGCAGGATCCGGCATTGCGCAAGAAATTCACCGGCCAGCCGGAACACGTCGTGAACTACTTCTTCTTTGTTGCAGAAGAAGTGCGCGAACTGATGGCGCAGATGGGCATCCGCAAATTCGACGACCTGATCGGACGCAGCGACCTGCTCGACATGCGCAAAGGCATCACGCACTGGAAAGCCAAGGGACTGGATTTCTCCAAAGTTTTCCACCAGATCGACATGCCAGCCAGCGTGGCGCGTTTCCATTCCGAGGAACAGGATCATGGATTGCAGCATGCCCTGGACAACGATCTGATCGCGCAATCCAAGGAAGCCCTGGATGCAAAACGCGTCGTGAGCATCGAAACCACGATACGCAATGTCAACCGCACCGTTGGCACCATGTTGTCGCATGAAGTCGCCAAACGTCACGGCAACGCGGGACTGCCCGACGACACCATCCGCGTGAAACTGGTCGGCACGGCAGGCCAGAGCTTCGGCGCATTCCTCGCGCACGGCATCACCTTCCAGCTGGAAGGCGAGGGCAACGACTACGTGGGCAAGGGCCTGTGCGGCGGACGAATCATCGTCAAGCCGTCCGACGACAGCAAACTGGTGGCCGAGGACAACATCATCGTCGGCAACACCGTGCTATACGGCGCAACGGCCGGCGAGGTGTTCTTCCGCGGCGTGGCGGGCGAGCGCTTTGCGGTGCGCAACTCCGGCGCGATCGCGGTGGTGGAAGGCGTGGGAGACCACGGCTGCGAATACATGACGGGCGGCATGGTGGTGGTGCTGGGCCAGACCGGGCGCAACTTCGCGGCGGGCATGTCCGGCGGCGTCGCTTATGTGCTGGATGAAGACGGTACCTTCCCGCAGCGCTGCAACATGTCCATGGTGCAACTGGAAGCGGTTCCCGAAGAAGTGGCTGCGAGCGAAACCGGCGAAGTGGAGGCGCATGGCCGCGTGCACTTCAATCACCTGAACAAGGCGGATGAAGCGGTCCTGCGCAGCAAGATCGAAAAGCACCTGCGCTACACCGGCAGCGCCCGCGCCAGACACATACTGGATAACTGGAAAACCTATCTGTCAAAATTCGTGAAGGTCATGCCGACCGAATATCGTCGTGCGTTGCTTGAAATTGCGGCGCAGCAAAAGGAGGCCGCATAATGGGCAAGCCAACCGGTTTCATGGAGTTTCAGCGCGTCAGCGAAGGTTACGCGCCGGTTGAACAAAGAGTCAAAACCTATCACGAGTTCGTTGCGCATCTGACCGATGCCGAAGCCAAACAGCAGGGCGCGCGCTGCATGGATTGCGGCATCCCGTTCTGCAATAACGGCTGTCCGGTCAACAACATCATTCCCGACTGGAACGACCTGGTGTACCGCGGCAACTGGAAGGAAGCGCTGGAGGTATTGCACTCCACCAACAACTTCCCGGAAGTGACCGGCCGCATCTGCCCTGCCCCGTGCGAGGCGGCGTGCACCCTGAACATCAACAACGACCCGGTCGGCATCAAATCGATCGAGCACGCCATCATCGACAAGGGGGGCGAGAACGGCTGGGTCGTGCCGCAACCCGCAAAGAAAAAGACCGGCAAGAAAGTCGCCGTGGTCGGTTCCGGCCCTGCAGGCCTGGCTGCTGCGCAGCAGCTTGCGCGTGCAGGTCACGCAGTCACTGTGTTCGAGAAGAACAGCCGCATCGGCGGCCTCCTGCGTTACGGCATCCCCGACTTCAAACTGGACAAGCGCCTGATCGACTGGCGCATGGCACAACTGGCCGCCGAAGGCGTGAAGTTCCAGACCAGCACCTTTATCGGCAAGGATGCGCCGGGCAAAGGCATCGCCAACGATGCGACGAAAACCGTCAGCCCGAAGGAACTGCAGAAGGAATTCGACGCGGTGATCCTGGCGGGGGGTTCCGAGCAGCCGCGTGACTTGCCGGTGCCGGGCCGTGAATTGCAGGGCGTGCACTACGCGATGGAATTCCTCGTTCCGCAAAACAAGGAAAACGCGGGCGGAGCCAGGAATCCGATCAATGCTTCCGGCAAGCATGTCGTCGTGATCGGCGGCGGCGATACCGGTTCCGACTGTGTCGGCACCTCGAACCGTCACGGTGCCGCATCGGTCACGCAGATCGAAGTGATGCCGCGCGCACCGGACCAGGAGAACAAGCCGCTGACCTGGCCGAACTGGCCACTCAAGCTGCGCACCTCCAGTTCGCATGAAGAAGGTTGCGAGCGCGACTGGGCGATCTCCACCAAGGAATTCGTCGGTGAAAATGGCCAGTTGAAAGCGCTGAAATGCGTGCGCGTCGAATTCAAGGAAGGCAAGATGGTCGAGATCGCGGGCAGCGAATTCGAAATCAAGGCCGACCTCGTGTTCCTCGCAATGGGCTTCACCAATCCGCTGGCACAGGTGCTGGATGCGTTCGGCGTGGAGAAGGACGCGCGCGGCAACGCGAAGGCGACCACCGATGGCGCAGGCTGCTACCAGACCAATGTGAAAAAGGTCTTTGCCGCGGGCGACATGCGCCGCGGCCAATCGCTGGTGGTGTGGGCCATACGCGAAGGCCGCCAGGCGGCGCGCGCCGTGGATGAGTTCCTGATGGGCAGCTCGGTACTGCCACGCTAAACTCACCCGCAGTAGCAATACTTGCCTATTGGGATAACCAACTGACGGACAGACCGGCCGGTCGGGTGGTTATCCTCCATCCTTGCCATATGCTCCCGTACTGTTACACGCGGATGGCATGTACAGTGGCATCTGCTACTCACCAATCCGGTTTCAAATAATCTGCGCGGAAATAGCCAGACGGGAACGCAGGAGCGAAATGAATGGCCAGAAGATTCATTGATGAGCTGCCGGCAACGAAAGCGCTCCTGTTAAGAGCGGCAGCACCAGTTCTCGGCACGACCAGCATTCCGCGACGCGCTGCGCGGATTGCAGCCGTGGCGTTGTTGCTGAGTGGCGGTAGCGGATGTTCGAGCGCGCCAGGCATCCTTGGCGCGGCGACATGGACTGCCGGCAACTCGGAGGGCGCTTGCAGGCCGGGCATTCCCCCGGATGCGCGGCCGGTCGACACGTCGATCCCGACGACCGTGGTGGGAAACGGTGCGCCGGGGAGTTGCACCTACGCGAAACTCGAAAGTGCGGTTGCGAGGGGCGGGATCATTACATTCGATTGCGGTGCCGGCCCTGTGACCATACCGGTGGCAGCGACGCTGAATATCCCGATCGACCGGGACACCGTCATCGATGGTGGACGCAAGGTGACACTCGACGGCCGGAATCTGGTTCGCATCATGAGTTTTGACAGCCCAGCTTTTCGGGCGAACGAACACAGGCTGACCCTGCAACATATCGCTCTGATCAACGGCAAAGCGACGCCGGCCGTGGCGATTCCGGTTGCGCCTTTGCCGTGCTCGCAGGGGTGGAATGACGGCGAAGGCGGCGCAGTCTATATGCAGGACGGCAACCTGACCGTGATAGATTCGGTCTTTACCGGCAATCAGGCGGCCCCCTTGGGTCCGGACACCGGCGGCGGTGCAATTTATGTAATGGCCAGCAGACATGGAGCCGTTATCGCGGGGAGTACCTTCAGTCAGAACTCTGCCAGCAATGCCGGAGCAGTGGGTGCGCTGCACGCGGACTTGCGCATTTATGACAGTCTGTTCAGTCAGAACGCTGCTGTTGGCAATGGGGCGAACAACGCGGATCCGGCCAAGTGTTCGGTCATCAACAACAATCAGAACGAGATCGGCTCGGGGGGCAACGGCGGAGCCATCTACAGTGATGGCCAGTCGGTCAATGTGCTGCTCTGCGGCGACAAGATTGTGGGCAACCGCGCCGGTGTAAAGGCATATGGTGGCGGGCTGTTCTTTACCAGCAACAACATGCAGGGAACGCTTTCCATCATCGATACCGAAATGACCGGCAATACCGGAGGTCACTGGACTGTCGTATCGGCGGGAACAGCCAGGGATGCAGGCACTGCGGTCGGTACGAATTGCAAGACCCTTTCCATAAGGGATTCAACCTTGCAGGGGTTGCCATAACTGGCGGTCTGAAAGCACGCCGTCTTCAAGCAATCTCCGCCTTATCCCTGATCGGCGAATGGTGGATGACGGGCGGCAGGCCTGTTTGTGTATAATCCGGGGTTCCGCTGCACAGAACAAGACCGAGCAGGCGCCGATGACAGAGTCCAGGCGCCGGAATGAGAACAGTATGAACTTCAAAGTAAAGAACGATACCTTCCTGCGTGCCCTGCTGCGCCAACCGACCGAATACACCCCGTTATGGATGATGCGCCAGGCAGGGCGTTACCTGCCGGAGTATTGCGCCACCCGCAAACGCGCAGGCAGCTTCCTCAATCTGTGCAAGAGCCCCGACCTGGCGACAGAAGTGACCCTGCAGCCGCTGGAACGCTTCCCGCTGGATGCGGCGATCCTGTTTTCCGACATCCTGACCGTGCCGGATGCGATGGGACTGGGGCTGTACTTTTCCGAAGGCGAAGGCCCGAAATTCGAGCGTCCGCTGAGCACCGAGGCGGCGATCAAGGCGTTGCACGTGCCGGACATCGGAACCGATTTGAAGTATGTCACCGACGCCGTGTCGCAGATCCGCAAGGCGCTGGACGGAAGCGTGCCGCTGATCGGCTTTACCGGCAGCCCGTGGACGCTGTCCTGCTATATGGTCGAAGGCGCCAGCAGCAGCGAGTACACCAAGGTGAAGACCCTCATGTACAAAGAGCCCAAGCTCATGCACCACATCCTGAGCGTGACTGCGGATGCCGTGACTGCTTACCTGAATGCGCAGATCGAAGCCGGTGCGCAAGCCGTGATGATCTTCGATTCCTGGGGCGGCGCGTTGTCGCACGCGGCATACCACGAGTTTTCGTTGCCCTACATGCAGCGCATCGTGCAGGGGCTGAAGCACGAGCATGACGGCGTGAAGATTCCCAGCATCGTGTTCACCAAGGGAGGCGGGCTGTGGATCGAGAGCATCGCCGACATCGGTTGCGATGCCGTCGGACTGGACTGGACCATGGACATCGGCGTGGCGCGACAGAAGGTCGGCCACAAGGTCGCCTTGCAGGGCAACCTCGATCCGAACGTCCTGTTTGCCACGCCGGAAGTCATCCACAACGAAGTGGAAAAGATATTGACCAGTTACGGATTCGGCAGCGGGCACGTATTCAACCTGGGGCATGGAATCTCGCAATTCACCAACCCGGACAACGCGGCTGCGCTGGTGCAGGCAGTGCATGAGTTGAGCAAAAAATATCATTAAGAATCAAGCCCGGGCTTTAGCCTTATAAACAGCCGGATTTTTACCCGCAGGCCACGGATCATTTTTTCCGTGGCTTTTTTGTTTTCCGCATAAACGATTGTTTTTTAAAGGCCTATACGCCTGAACAGAATTTGGGCGACAGAAAAAAACCGTATATACAATTAGGAGTTAGCCTGATTATCGGGCAGTTGCCCACATAGTTATCCACAGCTTATGTGCATAAGAAAAAATCCCCAAT
>JAJXTT010000076.1 GCA_021783525.1 Pseudomonadota bacterium | reverse complement strand
ATTCCGCCGGCACGTTGCGAAACCCCTGATACGCGCTGAACGCCATGTTCCAGGCTTGCGAGGTGAAGATGGCGAATATCGCGGCCAGTTCCACGCCGAGCAGGTTGCCCGGGAACAGGGCAATAAAGGCCGTGACGGTAATGGATAGAAAGCCCAGGATCGGGATCGACTGGAGAATGTCCAGCAACGGAACCAGCACTTTTTCCACGGCACGGTATTTCGTTGTCAGCGCGGCAAACAGGCAACTGAACAGTATCGATGCGCCAAGTGCGATGAACATGCGCAAGGTGGTCCGCAGCAGGTAATAGGGCAGATTGACGGGATCCAGTGAGAGCGGCAGGACTTCGCCCAGCTGATAGGGCCGCGCCATCTGGTTGGCGCCATAGGCGAGCAGGACGAATATGGCCAGCACCAGGGGCAACAGGGCCCAATCCCAGCGGTTTCCGCCGGCGTCAACGACTTGTCTGGGGAAGTATTGCTTGTTTGCGCTCATGTTCTACTGGTTTTCCCGGTCTGATTCCCGTCAGAATGCTCGGTTTGGCATCGGCGGAGTATAGGTGCCCGAAGGATGTTGCACAATTGATTGGATTGACCATGCCCGCACCACACCGTATATTTCAGTCCCATGCAAACTCGGCAGCGCATCTCCGACAAATCAATGATCGCCAGGCGACTGTGGCTGATGGCGTTGGCACACTGCCGCAGTTCGTTCCTGTTTTAACTTTGACGTTCTTAACCAGGCAACTGCGGGTCGACCGCGTTGCTTCCTGTGCGCCCAAGACCCGCGTCAGCCAACCCAGGGGGTCTTAACAACATGGCAATTCGGGCACGCAGCACCTTCGCCAACCGTGACGCATTTCTCGGAGTCACTTTCGCCCTGCTCGCCGCGGTCGGTTTCTCGGCAAAGGCCATCCTGGTCAAGCTGGCCTATCACGACAGCGTGGATGCGATCACCCTGCTGGCTTTGCGCATGGTGTTCGCGGTGCCGTTCTTCGTCGGCGTCGCGATCTGGGCGAGGCGGCATCACGCCGAGCCGCTCGATACGCATGACCGTCTGCTGGTTCTGGGGCTGGGCGTCGTCGGATACTACCTTTCCAGCTATCTCGATTTTCTCGGGCTGCAATATATCTCCGCGGGATTGGAGCGCCTGATCCTGTTCCTCTACCCGACCATGACGGTGATCATCTCGGCCCTGCTTTACAAACGCGCGATCGGCAGGATGGTCATCGCGGCCATGGCACTGAGCTATGCGGGGATCGCACTGGTGTTCCTGCACGATGTGGGTGCAAAGGAGGGCAGCATCGTGCTGGGCGCATCGCTGGTGTTCGCCAGCACCTTGTCCTACTCGATCTATCTGGTGGGGGCGGGACACGCCATCGCCAGGATAGGCACGATGCGCTTCACCGCCTATGCCTCCCTGGTTGCGAGCGCGGCCTGTGTGCTGCAATTCCTGGCGATGCGTCCGCTGGCCGCACTTGAGTTGCCCGTACGGGTGTACGGGCTTTCCATTGCAATGGCGCTCTTTTCCACGGTGCTGCCTGTGTTCCTGCTGTCTTTCGCCATCCGCCGCATCGGTTCCGGCAGCGCCTCGCTGATCGGCTCCATCGGTCCGGTCAGCACGATCTACATGGCATATGCGATCCTCGGCGAGCGCATCTCCTGGCTGCAGATCGCGGGATCGGCGCTGGTGCTGGCCGGGGTGCTCGTAATCAGCGTGAACAGCCGACGCGGAGGGGGGCAGAGCGGCTCAGAGCGCCAGCTTGCGCAAGGAGATCCTGCCCGCGTCGATCAACAGCACGATGCAGACGCCAGTGAGGAACGCAGTCAGCGAGTGCTGTAGGGAAGGCGGCCGGAAGGAAAATGCACCTGCAATGTCAGGAACATTGGTGATGACCGCGAGCCCCGCCAGCGTGCCGGCGAGTACCCACAGGGCAACTCTGGAAGGCATGGAGAATATTTGCCGCCACTTCCGCTGTGGGGACCGGACGGAAAGGATGAGCGCAGAGTTCGCCGTGACCAGGACGATGAACGCCAATGCGCGCGCCTCTTCAGCCGCGATACCCGCCCGCAGGCTCCAGATGTAGAAAGCCACGACAGCCAGTGTGACCAGAGCGCCCTGTGCCAGGCTTGCATAGAGAAGCCGTGATGAAATCAGATGCTCGGTATCCGAGCGCGGCGGCTGTTGCATCAGGCCCGGACTGCCTTCCTCGGCTTCGAACACGACGGAGCAGGCGGGATCGATGATCAGTTCCAGGAAGGCGATGTGTATTGGCGCCAGGATCAGCGGCAGCCCGAAGAACAACGGCAGGATGGACATGCCGATGATCGGAATGTGGACGGCGAGGGTATACACCACGGCCTGGCGCAGGTTGGCGAAGATGCGGCGGCCCAGCCGAATGGCGGAGACAATCGAGCTGAAGTCGTCTTCGAGCAGCACCAATGAAGCCGCTTCGCGGGCGACGTCGGTGCCGCGTTTGCCCATGGCGATCCCGATATGGGCAGATTTCAGGGCCGGGGCATCGTTCACGCCGTCACCCGTCATGGCGACCACCTCGCCATTGGCTTTGAGCGCCTCCACGATGTCGAGTTTCTGTTGCGGGGTGACGCGCGCGAAGACGTTCGCCGCAGCGATGCGCTGCGCCAGTGCCGCAACGTCCGTTTCTTCCAGTTCATCGCCCGTGAGCAAGTTGCCGCTATCGATGCCGGCGGCAGTCGCGATGGCGCGTGCAGTGCGAGGATGGTCGCCAGTGATCATGACGACGCGTATCCCGGCGCGATGGCATTCCGCAACCGCGTCGGCCACTTCCGGACGCAGCGGATCGGCAAGTCCCACCAGGCCGACGAATTCGAAATCGAAATCATGCTGGATGTCGGGCCAGCTTCTGTCGATGCTGTATTTCGCCTTGGCCACGCCCAGCACGCGCAAACCCTGGTCCGCCATGAGTTCGGCGTCCAGGTTCAGGCGTCGCCACGCATCCCCGGTCAGGTGGCAAAGATCGGCGATCGCCTCCGGTGCGCCCTTGGTCGCGACGACATCGTGCTGGCCCGAATCGTTGCGCCACAGATGCGACATGGCCAGGAGCTCCGGCGAAAGCTCATACTCCCGGGCCAGTGCCCAGTTCGGGTGCAAGTGCTCCGTGTTGGCCAGGTATTCGCGGGCAAAACCGTGGAATGCGAGTTCCATCGGGTCGTGGGGGGCGATCTCGCTGGCCAGCACGGCGTATTCGAGCAGCTCATGGTAGGTCTCGGGCAGTTCGCTGCCGGTGAGGTCGGTTGTTTTCAGCAGCTGCCCGGCAACGGACAGGGCAGTCACGGTCATCCGGTTCTGGGTCAGGGTTCCGGTCTTGTCCACGCACAGCACCGTCGTTTCGCCCAGCGTTTCGATGGCGTTCAGGCGCCGCGTCAGCACGCGCTGGCCGGCGATGCGGCGCGCGCCCAGGGCGAGAAACACGATCATGATGACCGGGAACTCCTGCGGCAGAATGCCCATCGCCAGCGTAATGCCGGCCAGCAGGCCATCCAGCCAGCCTCCGCGCAGCGTCCAGTACAGCAGTGCCAGCGTGAGGCACAAGCCGACTCCGATCAGCGCGAGGCGTTTCGTGAGCAGGCCGATCTCGTCGCGTAACGGGGACGATTCGATCGCGATGCTTTGCAGCGATTTACCGATGCGCCCCAGTTCGGTCTGGCCGCCCACCGCGGTGATGCGTACCAAGCCCTGCCCGCGCACGATCAGGGTTCCGGCGTAAGTCCGGTTGCTGTCGGCGAACTTGCTCACCGCTTCGGATTCACCCGTCAGCAGTGATTCGTCCGCTGCCAAATCGTGTGCCTGCAGCACGATGCCGTCGGCGGGAACGCGGTCGCCCTCGACCAGGATGACGATGTCGTCACGCACCACCTCGCGCCCGGCGACGCGCGTCGGTACGCCATCCCGGATCACCAGCGCACGCGGGCTGGAGAGGTCGCGCAACGCTTCGAGAGCGCTCTCGGTGCGACGCTCCTGAAGGATGGTAACGACCATGATGATGATGACGAAACCAAGCAGGATCAAGGCTTCATTCGCATTTCCGAGAGCAAGGTAGATGGCTCCGGCACCCAGCAGCAGCAGGAACATCGGTTCCCGCGCCACTTCGCCGGCAATGGCGAACAAGGTGCGCCGCTGGTCCGCGCCAAGCTCGTTCGGCCCTTCCGCCGCAAGGCGGGCCGATGCAACTTCGTGACTGAGGCCTGGCGGAAACGCGGTGGTCATGTCAGATCAAAGGGTCGATTGTTTGCCGGGTAAGCTGGGGCAACTATAGCAAACTCATGCCCATACCGTTCATGTGCAGCCGGCAGGCCGGGTAGTTCTGCAGTTCGACCAAGCGTATACTGGACCGCATGGCAATCTCCGGGGGAAGAAAATGCTCCGCAAACCGATACCCGTCATCCTGTTCGTTCTGTCCGGAACCATCGCTGCCGCAGAAGCCCGGGCTGTGCCGGATCCGCAACGCGGCGAATTGCTTTATTCGACCCATTGCATCGCGTGCCACAGCACCCAGATACATTGGCGCGACAAAAAACTGGCCAAGGATTACCGGAGCCTCCTCGCCGAGGTTGGCCGCTGGCAGACGTTGGGCGGACTGGGATGGAACAATGAAGACATATCGGCGGTTGCTCGATACCTGAATACGCTTCATTACCACTATCCAGTGCCGTAACACTTCATCACCATTCAGGAACGCACGATGCGAATACTTCACACGATGATCAGGACCGGAGACCTCGATCGCTCCATCGATTTCTATACCAAAGTGCTGGGCATGAAACTGCTGCGGCGGCATGAGTATCCGGAAGGGAAGTTTACCCTGGCATTCCTCGGCTACGGCGACGAGAGTGAGCATGCCGTGATCGAGCTGACTTACAACTGGGGTGTCGATCACTACGATCTCGGCACAGGCTATGGTCATATCGCCCTTGAGGTCGATAATGTCTATACCGCCTGCGACGAGATCAAGAGGCTGGGCGGGAAGATGGTGCGCGAAGCGGGGCCGATGAATGGCGGGACGAGGATCATTGCGTTCGTGAAGGATCCCGATGGCTACATGATCGAACTCATCGGCAAGAAAACCTGAGCTGCCGGCTCAGGGCAAGGTGGCGACGAAGTCTCCTTCAAATTCGCCGACCTTCTGTCCATTGCATTTCAGGACCGACGGGATGTTGATGCGGGCACGCTTGTATCTCAACAGCATCGCAACAAAGCGTTGCCAGTTTTCCGGCGCGGGTGCCACGGCTTCGGCAGTGAACTCGCCCGTGATGGGCTGCTCGTAACTCATGCTGCTCTTCTGGATCACGAGGTCTGCACGGATATCGGCGTCAGTCAGGGAGACATGGAGCAAGCCCCAGGCCGAGAGAACCGCGACGGCAGAGGCGCTGCCGCCGAAAACGGTGCCATGATGGTTAGTGTTGGGGGCGAGCGGTGCAGCCAGGCGCACGACCTGAGGTGTGGCTGTTTCAACTGCCACGGCCATCGCCCTGGAAAGCGGTATATGGTCGTGGAAATAATCCTGCAACGCTTGCGGCGTCATTGCGGGAGACTATGAACCTGCCGCGCGCTCTGCCGCCTGCACGGTGTTGGCTACCAGCATGGTGATGGTCATCGGGCCGACGCCGCCGGGAACCGGGGTGATCCATCCGGCCACTTCCTTCGCAGATTCAAAATCCACGTCGCCGCACAGCTTGCCGTCTGCCATGCGATTGATACCGACATCGATGACGGCTGCGCCGGGTTTGATCATGTCGCCGGTGATCATCTTGGGCTTGCCGGTGGCGACGACCAGGATATCCGCGTCGCGCGTGAACTTGGCGAGGTCGACGGTCTTCGAAGTGCAGATGGTGACGGTGGCATTGGCCTGCAGCAACAGCATGGCCATCGGCTTGCCCACGATGTTGCTGCGGCCGATCACGACCGCATGTTTTCCTTCGATGGGTACGCCGGCTTTTTCAAGCAGTATCATCGCACCAAAAGGAGTGCAGGGGGCGAAGCGCATGTTGCCGGTGGACAGCGCGCCGACATTGATCGGGTTGAAGCCGTCGACATCCTTTTCCGGACTGATGGCTTCGATCACCTTGCTGCTGTCGATATGCCTGGGCACGGGCAGTTGCACCAGCAGACCGTGTATCTTCGGGTCGGCATTCAGCTCGGCGATCTTTGCCAGCAAGGCGGCTTCGCTGGTGTCGGCGGGCAGGGCGATATGTTCCGAGTACAGGCCGAGTTCGGCACAGGCTTTTACCTTGTTGCCGACATAGACCTTGGAGGCCGGGTCTTCGCCGACGATGATGACCGCCAGTCCGGGGGAAATCCCGCGTTCTTTCAAGGCATCTGCGCGAACTTTCCATTCGGCGCGCACTTCCTGCGCGATGGCTTTGCCGTCAATGATGCGTGCGGTCATCGTGGTCTCCTGGTGATTCAGAACTGCGGCTTGTCGGTGGATTTATCGTAGTTGGCAACGCCTGCCATGATTTCCTTGCGTGCTTCCTCCACGTCTCCCCAGCCTCCGATCTTGACCCACTTGTTGGGTTCGAGGTCCTTGTAGTGGGCGAAGAAGTGCTCGATCTGCTTCAATACGATCTCGGGGAGCTGCGTGTAGTCTTTCAGTCCGCGATACAGGGTGGAGAGTTTGTCCACCGGCACCGCCAGCACCTTGGCGTCGAAACCGGATTCGTCTTCCATCTTCAGCACGCACAGCGGGCGGCAGCGCACCACGACGCCGCTGTTCAGCGGAACTGGGGTGATGACCAGCACGTCGACCGGGTCGCCGTCGTCGGACAGCGTGTGCGGGATGTAGCCGTAATTGCAGGGGTAGTGCATCGCAGTATTCATGAAGCGATCCACGAAGATCGCGCCGGATTCCTTGTCCACTTCATATTTCACGGGCTCGCCATGCATCGGAATCTCGATGATGACGTTGAAGTCGTTGGGAAGGTCTTTGCCGGAGGGGACTCTGTTCAAACTCATGGTGCGACGCCTTTAGGTGGAAATTGAAAGGCGCGAATTGTATCACCGGGAGGCAGTCCGCCAAAGACCGCCGCCCGGTGCCGACGCAAATTAATAATCGGTATAGCCTTTTTCGCCCGGCGTATAGAACGTGCCGGGATCCGGCGCAGTCGGTGCCGTACCGTTTTGCAGCTTCTGCACCAGATCCGGATTGGCGATAAATGGACGCCCGAAAGCCACGAGATCGCCGCGCTGCGCATCGAGGTCGGCATTCGCCCGAGCGGCGTCATAACCACCGGACAGGATGTACTTGCCCTTGAAGTTGGCGCGTATCCTGGCTTTCAGTTCCGGGCTGACTTCCGGCGCCCCCATCGAGCTATGGTCGACGACATGGATATACACGAGGCCCAGGTTGTTCAGTTCATCGACCAGCCTCAGATACATGACATCCATTTTCGCGTCGGAAACGGTGCCGTTGAATGCGCCGTAAGGTGAAATACGCATGCCGACACGGTCTGCGCCGATGGCGGCAACGGTAGCCCTGGCGAC
>JAJXTT010000075.1 GCA_021783525.1 Pseudomonadota bacterium | reverse complement strand
TCCTGCCGTTGCAGCCTGTACGCGGAGGCGGCATCGCCGCCGGCACGAAATATCTGTTTCATTGCAGTCCCCTTAGGCAAACCAGACAGATGCGGCAATCGGCCTTGAAGCAGCCCGAACAGTGCGTCGGGGACTCCCCGACTCCCCGTTCTTTCTCATCCGGACCATCCGGTCAGCCGGTCCGATCGACGCTGAGCCAATGTAATCGGCAAGACCATGCTTGCTCAATACCCGGACACAGGTATTCATATCCTTTAATCCGGGTAGCGGGACCGGGCAGAAGAAGTAGTCTCTACTGTGTTGTGCGTAGATTCGGGTCGATATTCCCGCAGGCGCGGTGAGCCGCCGACGGCGGCTCAGCCCGATGTGATGCCGTTACGGATCGCGTACTTGGTCAAGTCCGCGATACTGTGCAGGTTGAGCTTGTGCATGATATTGCGCCGATGCACTTCCACCGTCGATGAGGACAGTTGAAGGCGCTGCGCGATACTGGAAGACGAACACCCCTCGGCGACCAGGTGCAGCACCTGCTGCTCGCGGTGGCTCAGCTTGGCAACGGTCGATTCGTGCGTCGCCGGCTTGAATACCGCATCCACGACATGGGCCGCGATGTCCGGGCACAGGTATTTCTTCTGGCTGTGATGCACGGTATTGATGGCGCGCAATATCTCTTCCACGGATTCCGCCTTGGTGATATAGCCGGCCGCACCCGCGTTCATCATCTCCATCACATAATACTGGTCTGCGTAGGCCGACAATCCTATGACCCGGATCGAGGAATTGATCGCCAGCAGTCGTCGCGTCGCGTCGATGCCGTCCATATGGGGCATGGAAATATCCATGCACACCACATCGGGTACGACTTTGTGCGCCAGTGCCAGCATCTCCTGTCCGTCGCCCGCCTCGCCCACAATTTCGATATGCGGCTCCTTTTCAAGGATGAGCTTGAGCGCATAACGGAACATCTTGTGGTCGTCTACGAGAAGTACGCGCACTTTCATGAAGGTTTCTCCTGGAACGGAAAGGCCGATCTTGGGCGCTTTATAGCACAAAGTTTCAGACGCTCGCGATTCCGGCTCGACCCGGTTCGGCAGGCATTGCCTGCCGCGTGCCGCGATTTTCTGCTGCTGGCCTGTTCGCCTTCGATCACTGGCCATCCACTATCATTTGGCAAACGATTCTTCCGCGGTCGGTAATGTCCGGATCGCCACCCTGAGACGGGAAAGCTCAGCTTCGCAGGCTCCCTCGATGACCGCGATCTCCGCGGCGCCGGAACCGGAACGCAGCGCTTGCACCATCTCGCTGGCCAGCGATTCGATTCGCCGTGCGCCGATCAGCCCCGCGATCCCCTTGAGATTATGGGCGATCGCATGGGCGGCATAAAACTCTCCCGCGGCCAGATGTTCCCGCAATAGCGATATGTCCTGACCGTGCATTTTCACAAACTTGTTCAGCAGCCCGCAATAATCGGCGAGCCGTTCCGGGGATCGCCACCAGGATACCGCCACATCCAATCCCGAGATCTTCGCGAGCGCCTCGCTCAACTCGCACTCGCATTGCGGAGTCTCTTCTCCCGGGACGACAAGGTCTGGCAGCCATTTGCTCAGGGTGGAGGCGAGTTTTGCAGGCGTGACGGGCTTGCTGATATGGTCGTTCATCCCCGCTTCCTGACAGCGCTGGCGATCGTCAGCAAATGCGTTCGCGGTCAGCGCGATGATGGGCTTGTCGCGATGTCCTGGCAGCGAGCGGATGATGCGGGTGGCAGCCAATCCATCCATCTTCGGCATCTGCATATCCATCAGGATCAGGTCGAAATCATGCGACAGGGCACATTCGATCGCCTCCGCTCCGTCTGTCGCGATCTCGGCAATGCAACCCAGGTCTTCCAGCATCTCGAGGATGATTTCCTGGCTCAGCGGGTGGTCTTCCGCAACCAGCACCCGCAATCCCGCAAGATCGGGGATCGCGGGCGCCGCAACGACGGCTTCCGGTACCCGGTCTCCGCGCGCCAGCGTGATCTCGAAACTGAAAGTGCTTCCCACTCCGGGCTGGCTGTCTACCCATATCCTGCCGCCCATCATGGAAACCAGCCGATGGCTGATTGCCAGCCCCAGCCCCGTGCCGCCGTATTCCCGGGTGATGGAACCGTCAATCTGTTCGAACGGAAGAAAAATGCGTTCCTGGTCTTCCTTCGCGATACCGATCCCGCTGTCCAGCACGCTGAAACACAGGCGCAGGCTCGCGGGATTCTCTTCAACAATGGAAACGCCGATATGTATCGTTCCGTGGTTGCTGAATTTCACGGCATTGCCTCCCAGATTGATGAGTATCTGGGACAAGCGGAGCGAATCGCCACGCACCGATGCGTTGTAACATGCCGGCGGAATATCGATTTTCAGCGCGAGGTTCTTGCTGAACGCCAATTGCGCGACGACTTCCCTCACCTGGTCGATGACCGAGCCAAGGAGGAAGACGCCATCATCGAGAACGAATCGGCCCGATTCGATCTTGGAAAGATCAAGTATGTCGTTGACCAGCGCAAGCAAATGGTCGGAAGTCGCGCAGAGCTGTTCGAGCCGCTGCAATTGCACGGGATGATCCGGGTCGCGCCGCAACAGTTGTCCGAGTCCGATCAGGACATGCAGTGGGGTACGTATCTCGTGGCTGATATTGGCCATGAAAGCGCTTTTTGCACGATTGGCTGACTCGGCATCCTTGGTTCTTGCTTCCAGTTCCGCATTGAGCTTCTTCAAGGGCCTGAACACCCAGAAATAGAGTATTGGCGAAAGCAGGACGACATCCAGGAAAGCATCCAGCGCGTTCTCGACCCACTGCGGGATGGGTTCCAGCAGAGTCAACGCGCTCATGATCAACAGCTCAGCGGCGAACACTGAAATGATCAATGCGGCGAACAACCTTTTAGGACTGTACATTCAGAACGCCCCCTGTTTTTCTTCAGCAATTCTTCATGTTCGCGTTAACGTTAGCCCAAACAACTGCTGTTCGCAAGAGGCCATGAGTTACCCGCATTACGGCATGGGCATTGGATTTAAACAGGCATGCATGCCAGGAAAGAACCCGGAACTCGCGGATATCATGAGACTGACCCGAATGCATTTCCCAGTCCGGGTGCTTCTGCGATCCAACGGCATTCGCGGATGCCGCCGGTTATGGACATGCTGGCTGTCTGACCGAGATCGGAGTAAATTCCGGCTCATCCGAACGATCACCCGACCGCATATGACTGGACATCACCCCATGCGCCCCACTCGACTCCTTGAAGCATCGTCACCTCACCATCCGCTTTCGTTCAACCGTCACTCGATGGCATTGCTCATCCTGGCCCTGGCCGGGTCGGCTTCCATGCTGATGCCCGGCGAAGTCATGGCAGCGGTGTACAAATGCGACGACCACGGCAAGGTCACCTATAGCGGAACAAAATGCGCAAGCGATGCACAGGTGCTTTCAAGCGCCAGCGACCAGCCGATCAACGAGCATGGCAGCCTGACGTTGTATTTGAATGCCCGTCACAGCTTTACCACGCAAGGTTCGATCAACGACTTGCCGGTCACGTTTGTCGTGGATACGGGCGCTTCAGTCACGACGATTTCGGAGCGCACCGCAATCAGGGCCGGCATCAAGAGCTGCACCGGGGCGGGATTCGTTGCAACGGGCAATGGCGTGGTCCGCACCTGCTCGGTAACGATCCCAAGACTGGCATTCGGGACTTTCCACCTTAGCGACGTGACTGTGAACATATTGCCGTCCCTGAGCGTGGATGCTCTGCTTGGCATGAACGTGCTGAGGAAAATGAAGATCAATCAACAGGAAGATGTGATGTTCATCTCCAATTAGGTATTTGTACAAAGAAATACTTACCGCGCGCGTCCACCATAGAAAAAGCCCTTCACAGGGAAGGGCTCAGACTACTTGGCGGAGAGAGAGGGATTCGAACCCTCGATACAAGTTTAAGCTCGTATGCGCCCTTAGCAGGGGCGTGCCTTCGACCTCTCGGCCACCTCTCCGAAGGCCGCGAATAATACTGATTAGAGGCTAGGCGGTCAAACGATTTATGCGTTTTCCTGGTCCAGATCGAAAGCCTTGTGCAGCACACGCACGGCCAGTTCCAGATATTTCTCGTCGATGACCACTGAAATCTTGATTTCGGAGGTGGAGATCATCTGGATATTGATGCCCTCTTCCGCGAGGGTACGGAACATCTTGCTGGCGATGCCCACGTGAGAACGCATGCCGACGCCGACCACGGATACCTTGGCCGTCTTGTTGTCGCCGATGACGTCGCGCGCACCGATATGCGGTTGCACCTTGTTCTTCAGGATGTCCATCGCCTTGTTGAACTCGTTGCGATGTACGGTGAAGGAGAAGTCGGTGGAGCCGTCCACGCCGACGTTCTGGATGATCATGTCCACATCGATGTTGGATTCGCTCACCGGGCCGAGGATCTGGTAGGCGATCCCGGGCTTGTCCGGCACGCCGCGCACGGTGATCTTCGCTTCATCGCGGTTGAACGCGATCCCTGAAATGATTGCCTGTTCCATTTTATTGCCTTCCTCGAATGTGATCAGCGTACCTTCGCCCTCTTCGGTAAAACTGGAGAGCACACGCAATTTGACTTTGTATTTGCCCGCGAATTCGACCGAGCGTATCTGCAGCACTTTGGACCCCAGGCTGGCCATTTCCAGCATCTCTTCGAAAGTGATGCTTTTCAGGCGGCGCGCTTCGGGCACCATGCGCGGGTCAGTGGTATAGACGCCATCCACATCGGTATAGATCTGGCATTCGTCGGCACGCAACGCGGCGGCAATCGCCACGCCGGTGGTGTCCGATCCGCCGCGCCCGAGCGTCGTGATGTTGCCTGCTTCGTCCATGCCCTGGAATCCGGCAACCACGACCACGTTGCCATTGGCCAGATCGGTGCGGATGTTCTGCTCGTCGATGCTGAGGATGCGTGCCTTGGTAAAGGCGCTGTCGGTCAATATCTTGACCTGCGCACCGGTGTAACTCTTGGCCTCCAGGCCGATGTCTTTCAATGCCATCGCCAACAGACCGATCGTCACTTGCTCGCCGGTGGAGATCACCACATCGAGTTCGCGGGGGTCGGGGTGTTTCTGGATTTCATGGGCGAGATGAATGAGGCGATTGGTTTCTCCGCTCATCGCGGAAACCACGACCACGACCTGGTGCCCCTGAGCTTTGTATTTTGCCACGCGCTGCGCAACATTCCTGATGCGCTCCGGACTGCCGACGGAAGTACCGCCGTATTTCTGAACTATCAATGCCACGATATGCCTGCGTCGATTTAAAAGTGGGCGGCATTCTAACTGAACTGGCGTAAAAAGACGATTACCCCTCTGCTACACTGCGGGAAATCCAGCGACCCGTTCACATGAGCAAAATCATCCAGCGTCCCTTTCCCGCCGACACCTCCCGGCTTCTGGCCCAATCGGGCATCGCCCCCTTGCTGGCCCGCGTCTACGCCGCGCGAGGCATCCGCGATCCGGCTCAACTCGATACCGACATCAGGCACCTGCTGCCCTTCACCCTGTTGAAGAACGCGGAAATGATGGCGGGCCTGCTGGCCGATGCCATCACGGACAAGAAGAAGATATTGATCGTGGCCGACTACGACGCCGATGGCGCGACAGCCTGCGCGGTGGGGATGCGGGGACTGAGCGCGCTCGGCGCAAGAGTCGATTTCATCGTTCCCAACCGGTTTGAGTATGGTTACGGGTTGACGCCGGAGATCGTGCGTCTGGCTGCGGAAGGGTCGCCGCGAAGCGGTGGGGCACCCACCGGCGTACTCCCTGCGGGTGCCAAACGTTTCGAACCGGATATTTTGCTCACGGTAGATAACGGGATCGCCAGTGTGGAAGGTGTGGCAGAAGCGAAACGGCTGGGCATGCAAGTACTGGTGACCGACCATCACCTGCCCGGCGATGCGTTGCCGGATGCGCTGTGCATCGTGAACCCCAACCAGCCTGGCTGCACTTTTCCCAGCAAGAATCTGGCCGGGGTCGGCGTGATGTTCTACGTGCTGATGGCGTTGCGGGCGGAGATGCGCAAACGCGGCGTGTTCGCCGGAAAAGCCGAACCCAATCTCGGCAACCTGCTTGACCTTGTCGCACTCGGCACGGTCGCGGATGTGGTCAGGCTCGACGACAATAACCGCATCCTGGTACAGCAGGGCCTGCAACGTATCCGCGCCGGACGCAGTTGTGCCGGCATCCGGGCTCTATTGCGTGTGGCGCGCAGACCGGCTGCGCAGGCATCGGCCTACGAACTGGGCTTCATCGTCGGCCCGCGACTGAATGCGGCGGGACGGCTGGAAGACATGAGTCTCGGCATCCGCTGCCTGTTGACCGACGACGACACGGAAGCGGGCGAAATCGCTGCCAGGCTGGATGCGCTGAACCATGAGCGCCGCAGCATCGAAGCCGACATGCAGGACAGCGCACTGTCCACGCTCGATGCCTTCGATCCGGCGGACGGTTTCTCGCTTGCGTTGTTCAATGAGGATTGGCATCAGGGCGTGATCGGCATCCTCGCGTCGCGCCTCAAGGACAAGTTCCACCGCCCGGTGATCGCCTTTGCACGCTCGCAAACGGGTGAACTCAAGGGCTCCGGGCGCAGCATCGCCGGACTGCACCTGCGCGACGCGCTCGATCTGGTGTCCAAGCGCCACCCACAACTGATCCTGAAATTCGGGGGGCACGCCATGGCCGCAGGCTTGAGCATCTTCGAAGCAGACCTGAACGACTTCCGGGCGGCTTTCGAAACGGTTGCGCAGGAACTGCTCGACGCAGAAGCGTTGGTCAAAACCGTTGCGACCGATGGTACGCTCGACGCAAGCGAATTCACTTTGAGCATCGCACGCGAATTGCAACGCCAGGTGTGGGGACAGGGTTTTCCGGAACCGTTGTTCGAAGGCGATTTCCGGGTGCAGACCCAGCGTGTGGTCGGCGAGAAACACCTCAAGCTCAAGCTGTCGTCTCCCGCCGGGAGTTTCGACGCCATCCGTTTCTTTTCCGCCGAGCCCGCGCCGGACACGATCCATGCGGTGTACAGTCTGAGCGTCAATGAATACAATGGCAACGAGGCTTTGCAGCTCATCGTGCGTCACTGGGCAGGAGATTGAGATCGTGGAATCCGTTCTTTTGCAGAACAACGGCATAGGCGCGCTGCCGCAGTTTCTGACCAGTCTCGCCATCGGCCTGCTCATCGGGCTGGAACGGGAACGCAATCCTTCAGCCAAAGCCGGACTGCGCACCTTTGCGCTGGTCGCAGTGCTGGGCACCCTGATGGCCATGCTCTCCACCAAGATCGGCTCTCCCTGGCTGGTGATCGCAGGCCTGCTTGCCGTAGCAGGCATGATCGTCGCCGCCTATATCAACACCCCCACCGAAGAGAACGACCCCGGCACCACCACCGTGGTCGCCTTGCTGCTGAGTTACGGCCTGGGCGTGCTGATCTGGTTCGGGCTTTCCACGCTCGCCGTGATGCTGGCGATCGGCATCACCACCCTGCTCTACTTCAAGCCTG
>JAJXTT010000074.1 GCA_021783525.1 Pseudomonadota bacterium | reverse complement strand
GCAGCGATTGCTTGAGGGTGGCTTCGATGCGATCCAGGAACTGGTTGATGCGTTGTTGCAGGCGTTCATCTTCGTTCACCAGTGCATCGCCGATCAGCACACGCGTCATGCCGCGATTCTTCTGTGCAAAACCCAGTAGCAAGCCGAGAATTCCCTCCACCTGCTTCAGTCCGTCCTGTTCTTCGGTGGCGATCTTGTTCACCAGCCCGAAGACAGTCTGTTCGATGAATTCGATCAGTCCCTCAAACATCTGCGCCTTGCTGGCGAAGTGCCGATACAGCGCAGCCTCGGACAGGCCGAGCCGGGCTGCCAGCGCAGCCGTGGTGATCTTTTCACCCTTGGGCTGCTCCAGCATTTCGGCCACCGTCTGCAATATCTGTAATTTTCTTTCGCCCGGTTGTTTGGCTGCCATGTTTTCCTCCCCTAAAGTTTGCCTGCTGCACGCGGCAGTTCCAGCACATCACGTATCTTCACATCAACATAACTCGGCGCACGCAGTGCATCGCTCACCCAAATGGTGCGCATCCCCAGACGCTTGGCGGTAAGCAAATTCTCCGCGCTGTCTTCCACCATGACGCACTGCGCCGCATGCAAGCGATGCTTGCGCAACAGGCTCCGGAAACCGGCGGACTGCGGCTTGGGTCGATAGCGCGAATGCTCGATCGCAAAAATATCGTCGAACAGGTCATCCACCAGCAACAATTTCAACACTGCCTGGGCATACTGCAACGGAGCATTCGAAAACACCAGCTTCCGGCCCGGCAACTGTTTCAAGACGGAACGCAGTCGCGGCTCGCGCAGCACCATCTTCGACAACTCGGGAAACCGGTGCGTGTTCCGCAGGAAATGGTCCGGATCGGTGCCGTGATGTTTCATCAGGCCGCTCAGTGTCGCGCCGTAACGCTGCCAGTAATCGGTGCGCAATGCGTTCGCCTCGTCTTCGCTCAGGCTCAGGTGTTCCTGCAAGTACGCCGTCATGCTGCGGTTGATATGCGGAAAGATATGCGGCGTCGCATCATGCAGCGTGTTATCGAGATCGAATATCCAGACGGGCGCGATTATCACTTGCTTTTGATGAGCGTACCCACCCCTTCGTCCGTCAGGATCTCCAGCAGGAGGGCATGCTCCACGCGGCCGTCGATGATATGCACCGAGCGCACCCCGCCGCGGGCCGCATCCAGCGCCGAACCGATCTTGGGCAGCATGCCGCCGGACAGCGTGCCGTCCGCCACCAGGTCGTCTATCTGCTTGGGTGTGAGGCCGGTCAGCAACTTGCCGTTCTTGTCCAGCACGCCGGGTGTATTGGTCAGCAGCACCAGTTTTTCGGCATGCAGTACTTCCGCCAGTTTGCCAGCCACCACGTCGGCGTTGATATTCAGGGTCTCGCCATCCGGCGACACGCCGATCGGCGCAATGACCGGGATGAAATCGCCGGAATCGAGGAATGTGATGATGGAAGGATCGATCTTGTTGATGTCGCCGACCAGCCCGATGTCCAGCATCTTGCCCGGCTCATCCATGCTTTCCAGCATCAGCTTCTCTGCCCGGATGAAACTGCCATCCTGCCCGGTCAGCCCGACGGCCTTTCCGCCAAAGCGGTTGATCAGGTTGACGATGTCCTTGTTGACCTTGCCCAGCACCATCTCGACCACATCCATGGTCTCTTCGTCGGTGACGCGCATGCCCTGGACGAATTCGCCTTTCTTGCCCACTTTTTGCAGCAGATCGTTGATCTGCGGGCCGCCGCCGTGGACGACCACCGGGTTCATCCCGACCAGCTTGAGCAGCACCACATCGCGCGCGAAGCCTTCCTGCAGTTTGGGGTCGGTCATGGCGTTGCCGCCGTATTTGATCACGATGGTCTTGTCGAAGAAGCGCTGGATATAGGGCAGCGCTTCGGACAGGGTATGGGCTTTTTGGGCGGCAGTGGCGACAGTCAATGGCATGTTCGTTCCTTCAAAATTCTGCGCGCATTCTACCGCATACAAAAATGAAACGGGCGGTTGATACCGCCCGTTTGCGCAAAAGTCAGTGCTTACTGGATGACCAATCTTTTGGAAGCCGCAGCCGCTTTCTTGGGAAGCGTCAATTCCAGCACGCCATCCGCATATTTCGCTTGCGCAGTGCTCTCGTCAACATCCTGGGCCAGTGAAAAAGAACGTGCAGCACTGCCGAAATACCGCTCGCTACGCAGCAGTCTTTCGCCTTCTTTCACTTCCTTCTCGTTCTTCACTTCGGCGCTGATGGATACCTGATTGCCATCTATGCTCACATGGATATCCTCCTTCTTTACACCGGGCATCTCGGCAAGGACCTTGTAAGCCTTATCGTCTTCGCTCACATCCATCCTGATTTGAACTTCGGGCTGATCCTCGAAACGCACAGGCCGCATGAAAAACCCTCGAAATAAATCATCAAGGGCATCGCTGGTCGGGCTGAGTCTGGTGATGTTGGCCATTTATTTCTCCTTTCGTTTTGGGTTATGCGGCAAATCGTCCGCGTACGCATAAACTATGGGCGCGCAGACAATTTTCAAGAGCAAAAAAATGGCGGCCAATTGCCGCCATTTTTTTCTCAACTTCATCATCCCTTAGCGATGATCTTTTACCGTCGGATCGTTGTAATGCTGATAGCTCAATTCCAGCGCCCTGACTTCAGCCACGGTATTGACCGTAGCCTGCTTGCCGCCGATTTCCAGCACCAGAGTCAACGGGACATGATCGCCGGCGTTCAGGGCCTGTTTCAACCCCACCAAAGACAGATACGTACCGCGCGTCCCGAAAAGCGTAATGCTGTGCGCATTCAATTTCATACTGCCAACCTTCTCAGTCAGCAACTGGCCATGGCGCATCACCACGCCTTGCAACTCACCCGATCGGGCGACCGGACTGCTGACCGAAAGCAGGCGGGCCGCCTTCGTGACAGTCAGATTCATCTGCACGGTGGCGGAGGTCTGTCCCGGCACGCTTTCCCGCATCCAGACTTTGTCCACGATCACATCGCCCGTGTCGGCCCAGGCGCCAAATGCGAGCAGCAGACCGGCCAGACAGAATAGTTTTCGCCACACGACTCTCTCCTAATGGTGGTGTTCATGCCCTTCGTTAGCGGTGGTTTCCAAAGGCTTGATCACTGCAAGGACCCTGATGACCGATGTATGACCGTCCGCGAATTTCACCGTCAAGGCAAAGGGCAGTTTATGGCCGGCCTTGAGCGGCTTCCTCAAGCCGATCAGCATCAGGTGATTGCCATCCTCTCCCAGCGACACTGGCGTCTTTGCCGGCAGCGGCAGCGAATCCAGTGCACGCATCTTCATCACGTCGCCTTCCATGACCATGCTGTGTATCTCCCCGCTCTGCGCAGACCCGCTCGCCACGCCGATCAGGGTCGCATCCTTCCTGCTGGTGATGGTCAACTGCACCGATGCGCTGTCCTGCCCGGGGGCAGTCGCCCGCGTCCATGCCTTGGTCACCTTTACCTCGTCAGCATTGGCTTGCGATACCGCGAGCATTGCAAAAAAAACCGCAAACAGAATCTTTTTCATACTTTCTCCTGAATAATAAAAGTCGGGACATAACCTGATACAAAGTAACGGTTTATTTTAGCCTGTATATCCGGTCCGGAATTAAAGTTTTCTTTATCATGCAGATTGCGTTCCAGCTTGCCGTCCCGCTTATTTTCTCCCGATCCCGAAGCCGATATCCGCCCGAATGGGGCGCGAAAGTCCTTGAATCATCCGGGCAATCGATGCCTGCTTCGGCAGGTCAGAACTTTACTGTCAGATTCGTATTGAAGGAACGCCCCATGCCCGGAACAGGCGTTCCGTAAGCCACCCCGGTTCCCATGGTGGCTCCCTGGCCGACATAAGCGCCTCCCAAAGGATATGCATAGAACTTGTTCAGCGCATTTTCCAGTCCCACATCGAGGCGAGCCTGCTTCCATGCATAGCTGCTGTACAAGTTGAGCAAACCGTAACCGCCAGTTTTCATTTCCTTCCTCACTGCCTCAACTTTGGTCTTGGCGGCGACCAGTCTTGTCTCGATGCTATTGGTCCAGTTACCCACACGTTGTTCGACTGCGAGTCTCAGGTTCAACGGCATGATGTTGTACAGGTTATCGCCGGTCGTCAGGTTCTTGCCGTTCACATAATTCAACACCCCAGAAGTGCTGAAATTGCCATAGTCGGCACTTCTTGCCAGCGACATGCGCCCCGAAACGTCTGCGCCGTAGAGGCGGGCAGTCTGGTTTGCCAGGCTGAGATTTACGAATCCGTCGGTACGGAGCGCACATGTCGGGCATGCGACCGCATCGATGTAATTCTCCACGCGGGTGTAATAGGGCGAAACCTTCATTTCCCAGGCCTGCTGCATATCGTCGTGCCAGTTGCCGGAGACGCTCAGCGTATGTGCGACTTCCGGCTTGAGATCGGGATTCCCGACATAGCCGTTGCCATCGCCGAACCAGTTGTTCATGTTCAACACCATGGTGCTCTTGGTCGACCACGTGTAACGCTCGTACAGGTTAGGCGAGCGCGTTTTCGCCGCATACCCCGCCTCGAAAGATCGGCTCGTGTCCGGTGTATAACGTGCCAGTGCCGTCACGTCGATGTTGTTGTCCGTGCGCTGGCGGTCCAGTGCGTTGAATGCCGTCGCCGTGGCCAGATAGGTCGCCGAGGTGTTGTAACCCTGTACTGGTCCGGTATTCATCTTTACCGTTTCATTGCGAATCCCGAACTGGCTGGCCCACTGCGGATTCCAGCGCGCTTCCCATTCGGCGAAAACGTCGAGGCGGTCCCGCTGGCCGTCGTTGATGTTCCAGAACGTGTTCGGCGACATCCCGCCCGTACCGGATGCCGACCACCAGTCGCTCAGTCGATAGCGCTGGTATTCGCTCCCAAGGCGGAGGATGTCACGCTCGGAAAGGTCAATGTCCGCCTTGACCACGGCACCGGTGTTCCTGCCCCGGGTCTCCATCGGCATGCCCGGGGCAGTGCCGTAAATGAATTGCTTGTCGTCAAGAAAATTCATCCTGTGGTGCGTGTTCTCGTTGTAGGCACGTGCCTCCAACACACCCCAACGATATTGCCCGGTGTAGTGAAGATTGGCCTGCTTGCTGTTATTCCCGGTCATGTCCATGCGCTGATTCGGAAAACCCTGGTAGGGGATTTCCTGCAAGCCCAGTTTCAGTTCGAGCAAATGGTTGTCACGGCGCATCGCAACACCGATCGCCTGATTGTCAGACCGGTAGAACGAAGAACCCACTTCGTTACCGTCCAGCCAGCCCCTGCCCGTTGCCGCCGGGCCTGCGACCTTGAAATCCCGGGCAGCCGTGTAGTTGTCAGATGTCACGGTGGAGCCGCTGTACATTATGCTCAGACTCTCGCTGGCGATCAGAGTCATGAGATTGACTCCCCGCGCATTGCCGTTGCTGCGATACAAACCTCCCGCCTGCCCCTTGACCAGCGTGCCTTGCCCTTCACGGGCAAATTCCGGCGCTTGCGAATTCACCTGGATCGTGCCGCCTATGCTGTCCCCGCCCACGCTGACCGGCGCGATCCCGGCATACACTCTGACAGTACCGACGCTGGACGGATCGATATATGAAAGCGGCGGATTCATGTGGTTCGCACAGGCCGAAATCAGATCCATGCCGTCCACTTTGACGCGTACGCGGTCGTCCGCCATACCATGTATCGCCGGTAAACTGGAAACCCCGCCCGCGCCATAGAAGCTGAGTCCCGGCTGACCATCGAGCAATCTTGCGGTGTCGCTGGTATTGGTGCGCTTCAGCGCAAGACTATTCTGGTCAAGCGAGTAATTGCTAATTGCGGGCAAGGGCTGCAACTTTTCGGCCTTGACTTCGACTTCCGGCATCGTCTCCGCTTCAGCCGCAAAAACTCCGGGGGTAAACGTCAACGCAACTGCAGCCGCGCTCATTTTCAGCTTCAAGATCATTGCAGAATCTCCATGAATTGACTGTGGGTAATGCGGGGCGGATTGTATGGAAAAGTTTTTGCAGCCCCCTGCGGCATATTGCCGCACCCCTTGCACAGAGCGACTCCGGTAGAATCCGGCCTCATGAATTCCTCCTTGCTCGCCTCCCAGACCGGTCATTCGCATCTGCGCAGATTGATCCTGCTGCGCTGCGGCGCCATCGTTGCCCAATTGGCGACGCTGATCCTTGCACACCGCTTCCTGAGCGCCGACTTCTCCTGGGGGCCGATGTTGGGGGCAGTGTTATTTCTTGCCTTGATAAGCGCACTGACCTGGTGGCGGCTCTCGCTTGATTTCCCGGTAGGCAGTCTGGAGCTGTTCCTGCAATTGAGCGTCGACGTGCTGGTGCTGACGGTCCTGCTCTACTACAGCGGCGGATCGACCAATCCATTCGTTTCGCTCTATCTGCTGCCGCTGGTGATCGCGGCCGCCACGTTGCCACGGCGGCACACATGGGGCATGGCGGGGCTGACGCTGGCCTGCTACAGCATGTTGATGGTTTGGCACGTACCCTTGCCGACGGGACATGCACAACCCGTATCCGTCACGATGCAGGGTATGGATCACACACATCACATGGAGACGGCACCGCCTGCAGGTGCTGCGTCTTCCCTAGGAGATGCCTTCAACACACATGTACTCGGTATGTGGCTGGAATTTGTCATCAGCTCCGTCGTGGTTGCCTATTTCGTCGTGGAGATGGCGCGTGCGGTGCGAAGCCGCGATGCGCAACTCACCCGCGTTCGCGAAGAGACATTGCGCAATGAGCGCATCGTGGCACTCGGAACGCAGGCTGCCGGGGCTGCACATGAACTCGGGACGCCACTTTCCACCATGTCTGTCGTCATCGGGGAGATGCGCCGGGATTGCACCGCGCCAGGGCAGCAGGAAGATCTGGCCATCCTCGATGAGCAGGTACGCACCTGCAAACGCATTCTCGACTCCCTGCTCTCCCATGCACAGGAAACGAGCAGGGAATTGTCACTGGAGGAATTCATTCGCAACGTGCTCGACGAGTGGCAGTTGCTCCGCCCGACCGTGCATTACCGCTTCCACGTAAAGAGCCCGCAACCGTCACCAAGGCTGCGAGCCGACCTTGCATTGCGATCGGCCCTGCTCAACCTGTTGAACAACGCCGCCGACGCATCACCGGACGAAATGGATATCCTGCTATTCTGGGATGGCGAGAACATCACGCTGGAAATACGCGATCAGGGCCCGGGCCTGACACCGGAAACGGCCGCGCGTGCCGGATCGGCTTTCTTCACCACCAAGCAGGAAGGCCGCGGCCTCGGCCTGTTCCTTGCCAACGCCACGCTGGAGAGACTGGGCGGCAAAGTGCGCCTGTCCAACCGCGAAGGAGGCGGCGCGACCACCGAGGTGATCTTGCCGCTGCACGGGATTTCGATATGAACCAGGCCGAGCGACCTTCATTGTTGCTGGTGGACGATGACGCAACATTTCGCGCCGTATTGTCGCGCGCACTGGACAAACGCGGCTTCGCGGTAACGACAGCGGACAGTGTCGAGCAAGCCCTGCCTTTGGCAACTGCCAATCCGCCGGAATATGCCGTGCTGGATCTGAAAATGGACGG
>JAJXTT010000073.1 GCA_021783525.1 Pseudomonadota bacterium | reverse complement strand
TAGACTGGCTGATATCCCAGGGAGTCCCTTTCACCCGCGATCCGGGCTCGGACAGCGGCTACCATCTCACACGAGAGGGGGGACATAGTCATCGCCGCATCATCCATGCTGCCGATGCCACCGGACAGGCCGTACAGGAAACCATCGCCGGCAAGGCGCGCGTCCATCCCAACATCACATTGCTGGAACGGTATATCGCCATCGACCTCATCACGGGAAGCAAATTGGGGCAGGGCGAAAACCGTGCCTACGGTGCGTACGCTTTGAACAGCCTGAGCGGCGAAGTCATTACGATCGAGGCCCAGAACACGGTTCTCGCGACGGGCGGCGCCGGCAAGGTCTATCTGTACACCACCAATCCCGACACCGCCACCGGCGACGGGATCGCGATGGGCTGGCGCGCAGGCTGCCGCGTCTCCAACATGGAGTTCATCCAGTTCCATCCCACCTGCCTCTACCACCCCCACGCGAAATCCTTTCTCATCAGCGAAGCCGTGCGCGGCGAAGGCGGCGCATTAAAATTGCCCGACGGCACACGCTTCATGCCCTGGCACGACGAGCGCGCCGAACTGGCGCCGCGCGACGTCGTGGCCCGCGCCATCGACTTCGAGATGAAGAAGCGCGGGCTGGACTGCGTCTATCTGGACATCTCGCACCAACCCGTGGATTTCCTGCGGGAGCATTTTCCGACTATCTATGCGCGCTGCCTCGCGCTTGGAATCGACATTTCCAAACAACCGATCCCTGTCGTTCCAGCAGTGCATTTCACCTGCGGCGGACTGGTGACCGATCTGCGTGGGCGCACCGACGTTGACGGACTATATGCGATAGGCGAGACCGCATGCACCGGCTTGCACGGGGCCAATCGCCTTGCCAGCAATTCACTGCTGGAATGTCTGGTTTTCGCCGAGTCCGCCTCCCAAGATATCCTGGGCAAGTCACCAGTACGAATCCCCGCCCTGCCGCAATGGGACGAAAGTCAGGTTACGGATGCGGACGAGACCGTGGTGATCTCGCATAACTGGGACGAGCTGCGCCGCTTCATGTGGGACTACGTCGGCATCGTGCGCACCACCAAGCGTTTGGAGCGCGCACAGCATCGCATCAAGCTGCTGCACGAGGAAATCAACGAGTATTACAGCAATTTCCATGTCAGCGCCGACCTGCTAGAACTGCGCAACCTTGTTCTAACAGCCGATCTCATCGTGCAAAGCGCGCTGCTCCGACACGAAAGCCGCGGTCTGCACTTCAGCAAGGACTATCCGCAGATGCTGCCTGAAGCCATACCAACCGTGCTGACACCGCGTAACTATGTCGCGACCTGATTGGCCGTATCTCCCCATCGCAGGATAACGCGCAAACGACGAAAACTCTCCGTTCCGATCGCGTCCGGCATGATCAGCACGCTGCGCCCTCCGCGCTGTTCATTCCTTGCAGCATTCAGGATGACAATATAGGGAGTCACCAGGGAATCGCCACACAGCCTGCACATCAAGTGGCTGCCGTTGCGCAAAACGAGGACGATCTCGTCGCCCTCCTCCAGCCGCAAGGCGACACAGGAATTCCCCATACGCAAGCCTGCATGCAACCCCAGGCAATAGCCGCTCCAGGACAACACGACCAAAGACAGGACTGACAGCGTCAGCGCGGAGAAAGGCAGCGACCATATTGATACTAGCGCCGACAAACACAGAATGGATAAAGACAAGGCGAGGGCACGGGATGGGCGCAACTTGAAATGCCGCTGCATACCTGTCATTTCCCGGAGCCGGCTAAAACAGCAGGGCGGAGATCAGTCCGATCAGGATCAGGGCAACAATAGCCATCAGCAAAATCCCCCCTCCCCTGGAAGCCCGTGCTTCTAACGCCGGATGTGACGTATTGCTCGGCGTGCGTTTGGCAGACACCGCCGCCTGTGGCGCGGACCGATTGATCTCTTCGATGCTGGGACGGGCCATCTTGAAGGTCTTGGACAGCTCGTCTACATCTTCCTGGCTGGCCGTCATCGCAGCCAGGCGCATCGTTGCGGCAGCCGAGTCAAATGAGGGAGACAGCCTCATCGTCACGCCAGGGTCGGATTCTTCGCCAGTGTCCATCTCGGCCGCTGCGGCATCTGTCGCGGATGCCGCCTTGACCGGATTGGGTACATCCGCAGAAAACAGGCTGCCCGGCATGGTGCCGCGGCAGGCGCGCAGATCGTTCGCCAAATCTCTTGCATTCTGGTACCGGTTGTCCACGTCTTTCGCCAGCGCCTTGGCCACAATGAAATTGAGCATCTCCGGCACAGCCGGATTCAGTGACTTCGGAGGCTGCGGTATTGCATTCAAGGTCTGGTACATGATCGCGTTCACGTTTTCGCCCGTGAACGCGGGCTGTCCTGTCAGCATCTCATACAGCATGACGCCCAAGGAAAAGATATCGGAACGCTGATCGGTCAATTTGCCCATGACCTGCTCGGGAGACATGTATTTCGGTGAGCCGAGGACCATGCCTGTCTGCGTGCGCACACCGGCGGAAGCCATGCGCGCAATGCCGAAGTCCGTGATCTTGACCTGGCAGTCCCGCCCCACCATGATGTTTGAAGGCTTGATATCGCGATGAATGATGCCGTGTTCATGCGCATAGGCCAGTCCCATAGCCACTTGCGTCACGATATCGAGCACCTGGTCGACGGGCAGCAACTTGTCGTCATTGAGGATGTCGCGCAACTCCCGGCCCTGCAGGAATTCCATCGCGATATAGGCGATGTCGCCGCTACGCCCCACGTCGTATATGGTAACGATATTGGGATGGCTGAGGCGGCCGGCCGCCTTGGCCTCCTGGTAGAATCGCGCCTCATATTCGTCGCGCTCTTCCTGCGCAAGACTCAGGGTGATGGTCTTGATTGCAACGACGCGGTCAATCAGGGGGTCGGTTGCCTTGTAAACGACACCCATCGCTCCCTGGCCAAGTTCGCCGACAATCTCGTAACGCCCCAAATGAGTGATCATAGTTCCCGTGAGGATAGTTTATTTTTTGAATTTCGCCTTGGCACTGCGAAACACCGGTCCCCAAACCGGATGACCCGCCTCGGCCGGAGTCAATTCGAAATTGGGATTCAACAGCAACGCCTTCCGGAATGACTCATAGCACATCTTCTCCCTCCCGGAGACGCAGTGTATGAAGGCGATATATTTATATGCACTCACTTTATCATCCCGGTCGGCCAGTTTCGTTTGAAGTACGTTGTTCAATGCTTCTATCGAGGCAATGTAATTTCCATCTTCGTAGTTTTCAACGCCCTTGCTCAATTTATGACTGGCCGTCCTGTTGTACCACCAGCACTCGTCACAAGAGTTCAGCGCCTGGCAGCCACTGAGGAGCCCAATAACAACCACTCCCAGCAGCGCATTGCGGCAACCTGACATCCAAACACTCCAGTTCTTCACAAACGCAAAAATCGCTAATTGGCGAATCTATGCCTGATTTTTATCTTCTCTCCCGACTTCACCGTAATAATGCGGGTGACTGTCGGAAAGGTTGTATTTCGAATCTTTATCTCGTGCTGGCCTTCAACCACTTGCAGCTCCATCAGGGGTGGGCTGACTCCCTGCATTCTACCATCCAGATAAATCTCGCCCCAGGGCAGGACCCCCAGACTCACCACGGCAGGTGCACCGGTCGTCTCAGCCAAGGTTCTGATGCGAGGATTTTTCTTCGCGTCCTGCGCTTTTTGTTCGGCCGCAGCAACCTTCCTTGATTTTCGGGCTGCCTTTCTTGCTTCCGCGTCACCCTCCTTGGCAGCCTCTTTCGTGGCTTTGGGATTCTCGCTGGCTTCCTTGGCAGCCTCTTTGGCAACTTTGGCCTGCCCCGTCTCGACAACCGAAGAGGCGGGCAATTTATCCGTTTTAACCGGCTCCACCGAGGCAATTTGCGCAGGCTTCGGTTCCGGACGGGTCGCAAGCTTGATCGTCAGCGCAAGCAACAGAGCGACCGCAACCAGCGCCGCTCCGATGATCCCGGCGCGCTGCCCGGCAGACGCGTCGCGGAATGACTCGACTGCAAAGCGCTCCCACCGAGCCATCGTGGCGTAAAATATATCCCAGTAACTCTCCAGCCTGAACAGCATCGCCTCAATGCCCGTTGCGCCCGCGTGCCTGGATTGCTTCGCGAGCGTCCGCTGCGTGGAGGTGAAGTCGCCCGGATAGCCGATCGCATACACCTCATGCTCGCGTACGTGCTTGTCGGTTCGCGATCCCTGGTAATGGAACATGCCGGCATATTCCTGCGACAAGCGGGAAACCGCGTCGTAATACGAGCGCGATACCAGTATCTGCCCCGGATCCGCAAAACCCATCACGCGTTGCGCAACGTTGATGCCATCGCCGACGATATTGGGTTGACCGTTGATATCCTTGACCAGACGCACGGGCCCGAGATTGACGCCGATGCGCACCAGCAAAGGCGGCTCCATGCGCACGCCTTCGTTCAGCAGGCTGCTGCGCATGCTCAACGCGGCATGCAAAGCATCGCTGATATCACCGAGGAAACTGATCGCCGCACCATCTCCTGTGTCCAGAATAATGCGGTCGTTAACGGGTACATCGCGAATGGCGATGGACAGAAAGGCGTTGAAACGCTCTTTCAGCGATATCTGACCCGAAACGGATTTTTTTGAATATTCAGCTATATCCAAAAACAATACGCTGCAGATGATGGTCTTGTTGCCCCGCTCTTCCATGTCTTCCTGCTCGCCAGTTCGCGTCTAGGTTACCGTTGTGACTTAAGAATACCGCTTAAGCCCGCGGATTTTAACGAGTGTATGTCAATCTCGCCAGTTTTAATTTTTACGCGGCCGGGCGCGTTGCAGCTTGCTCTTGCGCCCGTCGTCAACCACTTGTCTCGCAACGCCTGCGGGCAATCCAACCCACTCGAGAATCGCCCTTACCTCGCGCTCGCCCAATTCGGCCATCATGCCGCGCTTGACGCGCGGCGGAAGATTGATTATCCCGAAACGCACTCGCATCAGACGGCTCACCGGCAACCCCAAAGCCTCGAAAGTGCGCCGCACCACGCGGTTACGCCCTTCCTTGAGCACCAGGCGATACCAGTGGTTGAACCCCTCGCCGCCTTCGTCGCTAAGATGCTCGAAACGCACCAGCCCGTCTTCCAGTTCGATACCTTCCTTGATCATCTGGTGCATCTGATCCTGGGTCATCTCTCCCTGAACTCGCACCGCATATTCGCGCTCGACTTCAAAACGCGGGTGCATCAGGCGATTGGCCAGCTCGCCGGAGGTGGTGAAGATAAGCAACCCGCTGGTGTTGAAGTCCAGCCGCCCGATCGCGATCCATTTCTGTCCGCGCAATTTTGGCAGCGCGTCAAAAACGTTGGCACGCTCCTTCGGATCATCGCGGCTGACGATTTCACCTTCCTGCTTGTGATAGAGCAAAATCCGCGGCAAAGGCTGCTCTGCCTGCAGTTGCAGGCGGATATGGCGCCCGTCCACCAGCACTTTGTCGCCTTCAGAGACTCGCATCCCCAAGGTGGCCACGGTGCCGTTCACGCTCACCCGACCGGCGCCGATCCATTCCTCCATTTCGCGACGCGACCCGATTCCGGCCTGCGCCAGCACTTTTTGCAGTCGTTCGCCTTGCGGACTTGCTTCGGTTCGCTCATTCATTCTGTCACCGCCCGTCTTTCCAGCACTGCCTGCGCCAAGGTCCCGCTATCAACATGCTCCAGTTCCCCGCCCACCGGCAATCCGCGCGCGATGCGCGACACCTTGATGCCCTGCGCCCGCAGCAAAGTCGCCAGATAATGCGCCGTCGCCTCGCCCTCAACCGTGAAATTGGTCGCCAGGATCACTTCGCACGACAACTCCTGCGCGCGCCTGAGCAGGCGCTCCAGCGGCAGGTCGCGCGCGCCCAGCCCATCCAGCGGCGACAAACGCCCCATCAACACGAAGTACATGCCGTGAAAACATTGGGCCTGCTCCATCATCAGCAGGTCCGCAGGCATCTCGACCACGCACAACATATTGGTCTCGCGCCGCGACGAGCGGCACAAAGGGCATATTTCTTCTTCGGAAAAATTATTGCACTTGGTACAGTGCTTGACGCTTTCCACAGCATGATCTAACGAACGGGCCAGATGCAGGGCACCTTGCCTGTCGCGCTGCAACAGGTGGTACGCCATGCGCTGTGCGGATTTCGGCCCGACACCCGGCAGGCAACGCAATGCCTTGATCAGCTCTTCCAGGCTGGAAGGTGGATTCATCAAAACGGCAAGCTCATGCCGGGAGGCAGATTCATTCCGGCCGTGAATCCGCTCATCCGCTTCTGGGAAGTCTCGGCAGCTTTCTTGTTTGCATCGTTCAAGGCGGCGACGATCAGGTCTTCAAGCATCTCCCTGTCGTCCATCACGCTTTGATCGAGGTTCACGCGGCGAACCTCATGTCCGCAGGTCATGGTCACCTTGACCATGCCCGAACCGGATTGTCCCTCCACTTCAACATTGGCCAGCTCGTCCTGTGCCTTCTTCATGTTTGCCTGCATCTGTTGCGCCTGCTTCATCAGCCCGGCCAATCCGCCCTTCATCATTTCCACTTCCTCCGCTCAAAAATAATATCCCGCACTGCGACCTACCGTACCCCTCGCCCACCTTGTCGGGGTGGAAGTCGCATGGCTAGTCGTCCCACCAGAGGGGGACGGGGATGAGGGAAACGATGGTGGAACAGTCCAATACAGCCTGCGCCACCATCGTTCGCTATACGGGTCTGATCGAGTTCTCGATCACTTGCGCGCCCAGATACGTCTGTGCTTCGCGCACAAAGGCATCTTGCTTGATGGCTTCCTCAGCCTGTTGCTGGCGCGTCTGCTTCTCATGCAGTTCAGCGGCAGCGGGGGTCGCTGCATCCTTCGTTGCTCCCAGTTCCACCACCAGCCTGACCGGTTTGACGAAATATTCGCTGAGTGCCGCTTGCAGTTTTTCCTGGGCGATCTTGTTGTTTTGCAGGTGTTTATGTTGCGGGGCCAGACTCAATACGATGCGCCCCTCGGCAAAGCTTGCCAATACGCTGTTCTTCGCCAATTCGCGCGCCATGCCTTGCAGATTGAGTTGCGACAACAGGGCGTTCCAGTCGAGATCGGTACCGCTCGCAGCAACCTGCACTGGCACCGCCTGCATCACAGGCGCTGGCTCGGCAACCATATGTCTGGCCGCAGCCAAAGCGGCTTTGGGCGCCGTTGCCGGCGCGGGTCCCGGTGCAACCTGCCCACCCGCCGTCGCGCCTTGCGGAGCAAATGCCAGCATACGCAGAAGCGTCATGGTGAATCCCGCGTATTCGTCTGGTGCAAGGTCGATTTCGTTGCGCCCGTGAATTACGATCTGATAGTTGAGTTGTATCTCTTCCGGCGTGAACAGTTGCGCCAGTTCCAGCAAGCGCACGCGTTCGGGCTCATCGTCCGGTATCGCCTGCGGGATGGTCTGCGCCAGCGCGATGCGATGCAACAGCGTTGCCAGATCCTGCAAGGCGGCTTCGAACGCAAGGCTGCGTATCGCCATGTCGTCGGCAATCCGCAACAGCCCTGCTCCGTCGCCGGCGCGCAAAGTCTGCAGCAGGTCTA
>JAJXTT010000072.1 GCA_021783525.1 Pseudomonadota bacterium | reverse complement strand
AGGACGACGCTGGCCCGACCAACAACTGGGAAGACCCCAAGGTGATGCGCGAGAAGCTCACCGGTCTCTTCAAGGGTTCCATGCGCGGCCGCACCATGTATGTGGTGCCTTTCAGCATGGGGCCGCTTGGCTCGCCCATCGCGCATATCGGCATCGAAATCTCCGACTCGCCTTATGTGGTGGTCAACATGCGCATCATGACGCGCATGGGCAAGGCGGTGTTCGACGTGCTGGGTACGGAGGGCGAATTCGTGCCCTGTTTGCACAGCGTCGGCGCCCCGCTGCAACCGGGACAGCAGGACAGCAAGTGGCCGTGCAATCCCACCACCAAGTACATCGTGCATTTCCCCGAGACGCGCGAGATCTGGTCCTACGGCTCAGGCTACGGCGGCAACGCGCTGCTCGGCAAGAAATGCTTCGCGCTGCGCATCGCCTCCACCATGGCGCGCGACGAAGGCTGGCTGGCAGAACACATGCTGATCCTCGGCATCGAGTCACCCGCCGGCGATAAAAGTTATGTCGCCGCCGCCTTCCCCTCTGCCTGCGGCAAAACCAACCTCGCCATGCTGATCCCGCCCAAGACGTTCAACGGCTGGAAGATCACCACGGTCGGCGACGACATCGCCTGGATCAAGCCCGGCAAGGACGGCCAGTTCTACGCCATCAATCCCGAAGCGGGCTTCTTCGGGGTAGCACCGGGCACTTCCGAAAAAACCAACTTCAACGCGCTGCAGACACTGAAGGAAAACATCATCTTCACCAATGTCGCACTGACCGACGACGGCGACGTGTGGTGGGAAGGCATGACCAAGGAAGCTCCGGCCCACCTGATCGACTGGCAGGGCAAAGACTGGACGCCAGCGGACGGCAAAAGCGGCCGCAAGGCGGCGCATGCCAATTCGCGTTTCACCGCGCCGGCACAGCAGTGCCCTTCCATCGACCCGAACTGGGAAGACCCGAACGGTGTGCCGATCTCCGCCTTCATCTTCGGCGGCCGTCGTGCCACCACGGTGCCGCTGGTATACGAGGCGCTCAACTGGAATTTCGGCGTTTACATGGCCTCCACGCTTGGTTCCGAAACGACCGCTGCCGCAGCCGGCGAGCAGGGCGTCGTGCGGCGCGATCCATTCGCCATGTTGCCATTCTGCGGCTACCACATGGGCGATTACTTCAATCACTGGCTGAAGATGGGGCATGTGGTCGAGAACGTCCCCAGGATATTCTGCGTGAACTGGTTCCGCCTGGACGAACAGGGCAAGTTCATGTGGCCCGGTTTCGGCGACAACATGCGCGTGCTGAAATGGATAGTGGATCGCGTCAAGAATCGCGTCCCCGCCACTAAAACCGCACTGGGCTGGATGCCGCGTTTCGAGGACATCGACTGGACGGGAATTGAAATCAGCAAGCCTGAGTTCGACAAGCTCAACCAGGTCGACGCGGATGAATGGAAACAGGAACTGGCCCTGCACAAGGAATGGTTCAGCAAGATGGGGGAAAAGTTGCCCGGCGAACTTGTGCAGAATTACGGTTTGTTTGAACTGTCGCTGGTGGACTGAGCCGCGTCAGTGCATCCGCTTCAGTCTGAATAATCCCTCGGCATCGCTATCGCTGCTGAAGTACAGCGCACCATCCGGTCCGAACGCCACGCCTGCCGGGCGTGCCCAGCGTTTGCCGTCGGGCAACTGGAAGCCGGTGACCAGGTCGTCCACACGAACTGACTTGCCATCATTGAAGCGCACCACGGCAAGCCTGGGCGGGCGGCGCGTTGCGGCGCTGCCGAAAAATCCTCCGCCGGGTTGGGTACCCCATGAACCGTGCAACGCGACGACCGCATCGTATTCGAGTTGCCCATCCATTGCGCCCTTGGGGACAAACGCCATGCCCAGGGGCGCGTTGCGCGCCGGGAAGGTCGCGGCCGGGAGCGTCACCTCGGTCATCGGGATCGGCGACTTCGTCGCGATACAGTCATCGCGGATCAGTTGCTTGCCGTCGAACTGGAACCAGGGCATGCCGTGAAAGGAGCCGGGGGAGATTCTGCTGAAATATTCCGGCGGCAGGTCGTACCCTAGATGATCCGGTCCGTTGTTATCGGCATACATGACGTGTGTCAGCGGCTGCCAATCGAAGCCCACCGGATTGCGCAGCCCCGAGGCAAAGGGCTCCCAGCCCGCCTTGCCGCCGCTCTCGTTCAGCACCAGCACGCCACCGCGCCGGTCATTGAACGGATAGCTCGCATCCAGAAACTGATCGCTGCAATTGTGCTGGATGCCCAGGCTCACATACACGCGACCATCCGGCCCGATTCCCAAGGTGCGACTGTTATGGCCGTTGCCGCCGGGCAACGCCGCCAGCAGCGTCACGGCATCCGATGCGATGCTGGCCTGTCCCGGACGATATGGCGCGCGATACACCCCGTCCGTCTTCGCAATCAGAATCTCGCCCGGACGGAACGCCACACTATGCGGATAACCGCCCGGCTCCACCAGCACTTCCGGTTTGGCATAAGGCGGCGGCAGGCGATACACCTTGCCCGACTTCGAACCCGCGAACAGGTCGCCATTCGCCGCAAAGGTCAGCATGCGCGGCTCGTCCATGCCGCCCAGCCATTCCAGCCGGTAACCCTTGGGTACCCGCACCGTCCTGTTTACGCCGTCCACGGCCAGCGTCTGTTCTTCGTAGCTCAATGCTGCAGTTCCCGCTTGGGCCGGAGCGCAAACAAGACACAACGCGAACAGCAAAGCTATCCAGCCGCAAGGCATTCCACGCGCGACCAACCACCGCACGTCATCGCCGTTCATTCGAGTCCTCCAAATCAATTGAAATCGATCGGATCGGGGCATGCAAAAACGGTTTCGGCCTGGCACCCATCTTTGTTTCGGGCACGACGGCAAACCCTCCGCAACTAACTCACCGTGCCAAGGGTGAAGATCGCTGGCAACACGATCAAGAATATGAACACACCGGCGATGGTCCAGCGAAAACACCACGCAAAGGCTCTATTGGTTTTACTCATTTGATCACCTCATTCCTGAAATTGATCAAGCTGGAAAGTGTGGGCAATCTCGATATGCCCACCGCTTGCATGCTATGCGCAACAAGCGACACAAACAATGGGGCTTAATATGCAGCTAAGACAGAATCACAGGGGGCAGGTTCTGTGGTCATGCGCCTGAACAGCAATACGTTCAAACCTCCACCACCAACGTCGGATTGAATTCCAGGTTCTCCGGCTTCTCCGGATTGCGGCAGTAACCGCGCGGGTTGCACACCACTCGCGTGCCGTGCAGCACGTAATCAAAGCTGTCGTGCGTGTGACCGTGGATCCACAACGCACTGATTCCCATCAACTCGTCCAATCGGGATGCGAAGCAGGCCGACGTAAGACTGGTCTTGTAGCGTTCGGCGACGGATCGCGCACTGGGCAGGTGGTGCGTGACGACCACGGTCCTGCCCGGAAAAGGCTCGTTGAGTTTTGCCGTCAGCCAGGCGCGCGATTTTTTGTGCAACTGCGCAGAGCGGGCCGGGCTGAACACCCGGAATCGCTCGCGGATCAGACGGAAATCGTTCAGGTACTTCTTGCCTTCGGCCATCGCGGGTTTTTTCAATTCCTCGCCGAACAGATTGAAGTCGGTCCACAGCGTGCTGCCCAGGAAGCGTATGCCGGCGATCTCCACCTCGTCGTTATCCAGCAGGTGCATACCCAACTCTCGCGCGCGAACGCGCATCTCCCGCAACGTCTCGATCCGCCCCCGCCGATAGAACTCATGGTTGCCCGGCACGTACAGGATCTCCTTGTCCGGCCAGATGTGCCGCCCCCACTCCATCCCCTGCACATGGTTCCCGATATCGCCCGCCAGCACCACCACATCGCACTCGACGGGCTGCGGCTGATAGGCGGCAACTTCAATGTGCAGATCGCTTAGTACATGAATGCGCATAAATTCTCAGATGACTTTTTGCGTCCGTTCGTCCTTAAGTAGTGACTTAGCACAGGGCCATCGTGCTTAGTCAATACTTAGTAGTTCCACCAGAGCTTGTCGAAGGATGAAGGTACAAACTCGACAGACTCAGCCTTCCTCAGGCCGGATCAATATTACTCTCCCGGGCGTGTATTTTCGCACCGCGCTAGAATGCCTGCCTCAACCACCCGCCGACCCCCCAGGACCGTCTCATGATTGAAGAACGCCTTGAAAACATCGAAACAAAAATCTCCTACCAGGAAGACCAGATCGAGGAACTGAACAAAACGGTCTATCAGCAGCAACAAAAGCTGGATCAGCTGGAAGAGGTTTGCAGGGCGCTCGCGAGGCACGTCCAGGCACTTGCTGAAGCGGGGAATGAGGGTAAATCTTCGGCGAACGAGAGGCCGCCGCATTATTAGCGGGCAGTCCCACCGCTGAACTCGAATGGCCTAAAGGCCTTGATACAAATAACGCTGGAACCCGGTAAACAGGTTGCGTATCGCCGTAATGTCGCCGCCCAGGTCGGCGACCGCATCAGGAATGGAATCGTGGTACTTGAGCCGCAGCAGCTTGGTCAGTTTCTCCTGCGCCAGCTCTTCCACGCCTTCGTGCACGTAATGCGCCAGCACAAAGCCAAGGAAGGCCTGCTGCCTGTCGCTGAAGTGATCGTGGATTTCCTTGTGTGCCGATGCCGCCCGCTCTTTGCGCGTGATCGGCGGCAGGGCGAAAGCCACATGCGCCAGCACGTCGAACAGGTCGCTGTTCTCGGCATCGATGATCTTCTGCATCTCGCTTAGCTGGTCTTTGCCGAAACCTTTTTCCGCCAGGCCTTCCAGCAGCTTCTTGCGCGTGTCCGGCAAACTCCACAACGCGCGCAACTCCCCCTCGTCCTTGAAGAACTCCGGCAAGTGGCCAAACAGCAGTGTCAGGAATTCCGCCGCCGAAATCGGCTTGCCATCCGGCCCCCAGAAAGTCGTCACCGAAATGTGCTGGATGGTGCGCTCCTTGCCATCGCGCAGCTTCACTCGCACCTTTTTCTTCACATCGCTTTCGGGTCGCGGCTGTCTTGCCTGAGGTTGAGGCGTTGGCGTAGTTGGCGAATAAACTTTATCGCTGCCTTCGCCCACCTCGATCGGCTCGCCATCCCACTCCGGATCGTTGAACAGCTTGTGCGCCTTCACGAAGTCGTAGATGGTGAAATAGTCCTTGCCGTCATACAACCGCGTACCGCGCCCGATGATCTGTTTGAACTCGATCATCGAATTGATTGGGCGCATCAGCACGATGTTGCGCACGTTGCGCGCATCCACCCCGGTGGAAAGTTTCTGCGAAGTGGTGAGGATGGTCGGGATGCTCTTCTCGTTGTCCTGAAAGTCGCGCAAATATTGTTCGCCCAGCGCGCCATCGTTCGCCGTCACCCGCACGCAATACAACGGATCGGCGCTGACCGTCTTCAACTGATTGATGAGGTCGCGCACCAGCAGCGCATGGGCCTGATTGGCACAGAACACCAGCGTCTTCTCGCGCTGGTTGATCGCCTCCATGAACAGCTTCACGCGATACTTTTCGCGCTCGACAATCTCAATGCTGCGATTGAAGTCCTTCTCCTCGTACAGCTTGCCCTCCTCAATCTCGCCCTCGACCAGATTATCGTCCGAGGTATAGCGGTATTCGTCCAGCGTGGTGGCGTACTGCTTCACACGGAACGGCGTGAGGAAGCCATCGTTGATGCCTTCCTTCAGCGAGTACACATACACCGGCTCGCCGAAGTAGGCGTAGGTGTCGGCGTTATCCTTGCGCTTGGGCGTGGCGGTGAGGCCAAGCTGCACCGCCGGTGCGAAGTATTCGAGGATGCCGCGCCAGGTGCTTTCGTCGTTCGCCCCGCCGCGATGGCATTCGTCGATGATGATGAAATCGAAAAAGTCCGGCGGGTATTCGCCGAAATAGAAAGCCCTCTCCTCCGTTCGTGGTGAGCCTGTCGAACCATTAGCGGAGGAACTCTGCCCGTCGGCCTGCGCGCCATCCGTTCCTTCGACAGGCTCAGGACGAACGGAATCGGAAGGCTCTGCCCGCACCGGCCCGCTCATGAACGTCTGGAAAATCGTAAAGAACACGCTGCCATTCTTTGGCACGCGCCCCTTCTTGCGAATGTCGTCCGGCGCAATGCGCACCAGCGCATCCTCGGGGAAAGCGGAGAACGAGTTGTACGCCTGATCCGCCAGAATGTTGCGGTCGGCAAGGAACAGGATGCGCGGCTGGCGCGCCCCGTCGCGCTTCAGGTTCCAGCGCGACTTGAACAGCTTCCACGCCAACTGAAACGCAATGAAGGTCTTGCCCGTGCCCGTCGCCAGCGTCAGCAGGATGCGCTGTTTGTTATCTGCAATCGCTTCCAGCACATTGTTGATCGCGCTGTCCTGGTAGTAGCGCGAGCCCCACATACCGCCCTTGTCCTCGAACGGCACTGCAGCGAAACGCTCCCTCCATTCATCGGTCGTTGAGCCTGTCGAAACGAAGGTCTGGTTCCACAACTCCTGCGGCGAAGGATAGGCATCCACATCGCCTTCCGCCCCGCTCTGCATATCCACACCGTAAATGCGCTGGCCGTTGGTGGCGTAAGTGAAACGTGCGCGCAACTTGCCCGCATACGTCTTGGCCTGCGCCAGTCCTTCGGTATGCGGCAAGTCCCAGCGCTTCGCTTCGATCACCGCCAGCTTGTGGTTGCGATACACCAGCACATAGTCCGCAATCTCCGGCTTGCTGCGCTGCCCTGCGCCCTGCAAGCGCCCCTCGGTAATGCGGTATTCGCGCATCACCCGGCTGCCCTCCACCACGCCCCAGCCTGCGGCTTTCAACGCAGGGTCGATATGTTCGGCGCGGGTTTCGGCTTCGTTCATTTTCAACTCGCCAGCATTTCTATACAGACCATTTTGCTGACATCAACAAAATGGTTCCCCTCCACGCCCCAGCCTGCGGATTTCAGCATGGGGGCAATATGTTCAGCGCGGATTTCGGCTTCATTCATAGAAAGTACGTGTCAGGCGAATCCAAGGAAAACCGCCAGCGCCCGATTTACCGCCAGCATTGTCTCGTCATCCAGGCGGCCAATCACCGCGCCGATTTTTTCGCGCGCAATGGATTGCGGCTTATCCACCATCACCTGCGATGGTTTGGACAGCCCGTTCAACTCGTTCGGATTTACGGCAATGCGAAACAGCGGCGCAACGCGCAACTCACTGGTCACAGGCAAGACGGTAATGGAAGGATGCATGTCGAACAGATCGGACTGAATAACCAAGGCCGGGCGCGGCTTGCCCAGATCGCCCTGCAACGCCACCGTCACAAGGTCGCCGCGCCTCATTGCCAGTCCGCGCGGTCGCCTGCTGACTCAAGCCAGTCGGCAATTTCGCGCTCATGCGCATCGCCTTGCAACGACAACGACTGGCGGCGGCACTCCTCGGCAAAACCTGGACGGCGCGTATCCGGCACCCATATCTGCACCGGTCGCAGCCCGGAGGCACGCAATGCGGCGCGATGCCGCTGAACCCGATCAGATGTGCTTGTTCTCATGGCTATTCTCCAATTATCGCACTGTTACATGTAACGCATGGTAGCCTGCTTTTGTGTTACATGCAACACCTGAACAAATCGCTTCATGTCGATATTTTGACTTTTATCTACATATCTTGCGGATGTGTCGATGGCGCGGACATGTATAGAAAACGCGATTTTCTTAATCA
>JAJXTT010000071.1 GCA_021783525.1 Pseudomonadota bacterium | reverse complement strand
CAGCGAAGGCTGGTACAGACGCTAGCCGGGCGTTCGCCTGGCGTGCACTTCGCGTTGCAATGGCATCGAGCGGTGTCATCCTGTTGGCCACCTGCGGTGGCGGAGGCAGTACGAGCCCTCCCGTCAGTGGATGTACCAACGCAATCGGCAACGCGACCGGCAAGTGGGTGACCGTTGTGAATAACACGTACACGCCGCCGGGCGACCCCAGCATGAATTTCTTCAGTTACAACCAGCCTTCGGTCAACAGCGATGGCGAGGTGGTATTCCGGGCACGCGCCAAGATCCCCGGCGGGTCCGGATCTTCGGGGGGGGAACCGCATCGGGGGGTGTGGGTGGTCGATCTCTGTTCATCGCCGGCATTGCAGACGATCGTCGATAACGCGACGCTTGTTCCCGATCCCAACAACCTCGGGGTAACCTTTACGGAAACCCCTTCCATCCCGCGTATCGATATTTCGTCCAGCCTGCTCGCCACGCGCGGAAACTCACAACCGGTCTGGGATTATATTGATCCTGTCACTCAACTGGAGACGAGAGCCGGAACCACCGGGGTCTTCATCCGGATCAATGGCACGGTGGCTACCGCGGCCAACGTTCTCGGCAACGTGCCGGCATTCTCGTACTTTCAGGTGCCGGGAGCGCCGGCGGGAACCAGATTCGATGTGTTCCCCGGCTCGCCCACTGCAGCCAACGGCAAGTACATCGCCTTCAAAGGCAACTTCACGGTGCCGGACCCCGGCAATCCTTTACTGACGATCGGCAAGACCGGCGTCTATTTCAGGGATATTTCGGTCCCCGCGAGTCCGGTCATGCTCATCGCGGATAGCAACACGATGATCCCGGGGCAATCGGTTCCATTCGGCTCGACGGCTCCGCCTAGTGCCGCGGCCGGCAAGATCGTGTTTACCGGGCTTGATAACGAGAATGCCCCGACGAAGGGCGGTATTTACATTGCGCCTCTAAACGATCAGCCGTCTCTCACAGCCATCGTCCAGATCGGCGACCCCGTGCCGGATCAGGGTGGAAATCCCATCGCGGGAGCGACGTTCGCCACGTTCGGCGAAGGCCTTGCCTATGATGGGCGCCATGTAGCCTTCTGGGGCGCGTGGGGAACGGATATGCGAGGCATCGCTCTGACTTGCCCGACCGACGGGAACAAGGACCTCATTGCCTACTGCAATCTGCCCATCGACCAAGGCGGGACTGGTGGCACGATAACGATGCCGGTCTCCGTCAACCAGGGCATCTTCATCAACGACACCGCGAGCGGAAAGACCCTGATGGTGGCCCGCGCCGGCGCCGGAAATACGTTCCAGGACTTCCTCTATTGGGTTTACTCGGGACGTCCTCCCGGGAGCGGGAGCACCACCGATGCCAGCGATGGGGAGCCGCCGCGTTGGCGTTCCTCAGCCTTTGTGGCTGTTGACGGAGCACGCGGCGTGATCTTCAAGGGCAGCAGGTATCCCATTAGCGGCGTCACGGTGCCGAGCAGCGGAATCTACGGCGTTGGTTACGCCAACGGAGCGCTCACCGACTTCATCCCGGTGATCGAGGTGGGGGACTTCGTCGCGAAGCTCGATGCAAGTGCTCCGTCCGATTCAACGGTATCGTCCGTCGGGATCGAGCGTGAGGCCATCCGCAATGGCTGGGTGACGATGACGGTGTCGACCATCAATCCCGCAGGGAATAGCTGGGCCGGCGTTTATGCGACCCATGTATCCGCGCTCAAGGATATACCGCCGACACAATAGCCTGGCGGAGACTGCGTTCGTCTGAAGGATCGAGATCGAAACGGGCTCACACTTACAGGTGAGGCACGCGGTACTTTGGATATAATGTCGCCGCCCGCAATTTTACGATGTGGGTAACAACAGATAATTTGGCGCTGTCGATATGGAGTCGGTTTCGTAACCCGAAGATCGCCAGTTCGACCCCCGTTATCGGCACATCCTTCGGCTTCATCATGGCAGCGAACGGTCAGGAGCAGCAATGACTTTCCCGCAACTCGGCAAGACTTCTTCACACTACGCAAAGATCGCACTCATCGTTGTCATCGTCACCGTCCTGTTGGGCGGTATCGCTTATCTCACTCGCGGCAAACCGATCCCTGTGACGCTGCAAAAGGTGGAGCGCGGCACGGTGGAGGCGTCGGTCAGCAACACCCGCGCGGGTACGGTGAACGCCTGCCGCCGCGCCAAGATGTCGCCGCCCGCCGGCGGGCAGATCTCCGGACTGCTGGTGAAGAAAGGGCAGCGTGTGCGCAAGGGGCAGGTGCTGCTGGAGTTGTGGGATAACGATCTGCATGCACAGGAAAGACTGGCGCAGGAACAGCTGAAGACGTCGGTCACGCGCGTGCAGGAGGTGTGTACGCTGGCCGAAGCGGCGCAGCGCGAGGCGGATCGTTCGCAAGAGCTGAAGAACAAGGGGTTCATCTCCTCGCAGCTCCTGGATAAGGCGGTGAGCGATGCCGCCTCGCGCAAGGCATCCTGCGAGGCCGCGCGCACGGATATCGAGCAGAGCAAGGCGCGTATCGCACTGGCCCGGGCAGGGCTGGAGCGCATGGTGTTGCGGGCGCCGTTCGACGGTGTGGTGGCCGACATCAGCGGCGAGCTGGGCGAATACGCGACGCCGTCTCCTCCCGGCATCCCGACAGTGCCGGCCATCGACCTGATTGACGACAGCTGCATGTACGTGAGTGCCCCCATCGACGAGGTCGACGCATCCAAGATCAAGGTCGGGCAGTTCAGCCGTATCACGCTGGATGCGATCAAGGGGCGCATTTTCGGCGGCAAGGTCAGGCGCATCGCACCGTATGTGCTCGACCTGGAGAAGCAGGCGCGCACGGTCGAAGTGGAAGTCGAGTTCGACAAGCTTGCCGACGAGGACAACCTGCTGGTGGGGTACAGCGCCGATGTGGAGATCGTGTACGACACCCGCGAACACGTGTTGCGCATCCCCGCCCAGACGCTGCTGGAAGGCAATCGGGTGCTGCGTTACGGCAGCAACGGCGTGCTGGAGGAACGCAAGGTGACCACCGGCTTGTCCAACTGGGAATACGCCGAGGTGCTGTCCGGCCTGGACGAGGGCGACCGTATCGTGTCTTCGCTGGACCGGCCGGGGGTGAAGGCGGGCGTGAAGGTCGTGCCTGAAGAACTCAAGCCAGCGAAATGATCGAACTGCAGAACGTCTGCCGTACCTTCACCGTCGGCGACCAGCAAGTCACCGCGCTGCGCGATGTCAACCTGCGCCTCGATGCGGGTGAGTACCTCTCCATCATGGGACCGTCCGGTTCCGGCAAGTCCACCATGCTGAACATGCTCGGCCTGCTCGACCGGCCGACTTCCGGCACCTATCTGCTGGACGGGGGCAACGTCACCGACCTGAACGACGAACAGCAGGCGCGCGTGCGCCGCGAAAAAATCGGCTTCGTGTTCCAGTCCTTCCACCTGGTGCCGCGCCTCACCGCCGCTCAGAACGTCGAGCTGCCGCTGATCCTGGCGGGCATCCCCGCCGAAGAGCGCAAGGCGCGCGTGCAGGTGCTGATGCGGAATTACGGCCTGTCGGATCGCGCCGACCATAAGCCCGACCAGCTCTCGGGCGGCCAGCGCCAGCGCGTGGCCATCGCGCGTGCCACGGTAATGAATCCCACGGTGTTGCTGGCCGACGAGCCCACCGGCAACCTGGACCGCACCACCGGCTGGGAGGTGCTGAAACTGCTGGAAGGACTGTTGGAGCAGGGCATCACGCTGGTGGTGGTGACGCACGATGCCGAGATCGGTGCGCGCGCCCGGCGCCAGATTCACATGCTGGACGGCCGCATCGTTTCCGACGAACGACGCACAAAATGAAACTCGCCGACACCTTTCAGTTCGCATACGGCAGCCTGCGCGGTAGCCCGACGCGCACGCTGCTGATGATGCTGGCGATGTCCATCGGCGTGGCCGCGGTGGTGGTGCTCACCGCACTGGGCGAAGGCGCGCGCCGCTACGTGGTGAACCAGTTCTCCACGCTGGGCACCAACCTGGTCATCGTGCTGCCGGGGCGTACCGAAACCGCAGGCATCGGGCCGGGCCTGATGTCGGGGCAGACGCCGCGCGACATCACGCTGGACGACGCCCAGGCCTTGCTGCGCAGCCGCGCCATCAAGCGCATCGCGCCGCTGACGGTTGGCTCGGCCACGCTGTCGCGCGGTGCATTGAATCGCGAAGTGGTCGTGCTTGGCTCCACTTCCGACTTGCTGGAAGTGCGCCACATGAGCATCGGTATCGGCCGGTTCTTACCGGCGGGGGATATCCAGGAAGGCGCGTCGGTGTGCGTGCTCGGCAACCAGATGAAGCAGGAACTGTTCGGCAACGAGCAGGCCGTGGGGCAGTGGGTGAGGCTGGGCGACCGGCGTTTCCGCGTGATCGGCGTGCTCGCCTCGCAAGGCGAATCCATGGGCATGCGCACGGATGAACTGGTCATCATTCCGGTTGCCTCCGCACATCAACTGTTCAACACATCAAGCCTGTTCCGCATCCTCGTCGAAGCCAGGAACCGCGATTACATCGAGCAGGCCAAACACGATGCCGAAGAGATCATGGTCCAGCGCCATAGCGGCGAGAGGGATGTGACCGTCATCACGCAGGATGCGGTGCTTGCCACCTTCGATCGCATCCTCACCACGCTGACCATGGCCGTGGGCGGCATCGCCGCGATCAGCCTGGCCGTGGCGGGGGTGCTGATCATGAACGTGATGCTCATCGCGGTGGCGCAGCGCATCAAGGAGATCGGCCTGCTCAAGGCGCTGGGGGCGCCGGGCAAGCAGATACGCATGCTGTTCTTCGCCGAGGCCGCACTGCTCTCGACCGCCGGCAGTGTCGCCGGCCTGGCACTGGGGTATGGGGGTAGCATGATCATCGGACAGATCTATCCTGCCCTGCCGGTCAGTCCGCCGTGGTGGGCGGTGCTGGCGGCCTGTTTCACGGCGCTGGGTACCGGCATCCTGTTCAGCGTCTGGCCGGCGCGGCGCGCGGCCAGGCTCGACCCTGTGGCGGCGTTGGCGGGCAGGTGATGCCATGTACTTGCGCGATCTGATCACCCTGACCACATCCAGTTTCCTCACCTACCGGATGCGCAGCTTCCTCACCGGGCTGGGCATCGCCATCGGCATCGCCGCCGTGATCCTGCTCACTTCCATCGGCGAAGGCCTGCACCAGTTCATGCTGTCCGAGTTCTCGCAGTTCGGTACCAACATCATCAGCGTGCAGCCGGGCAAGACGCAGACGCAGGGCGGCAATGTCGGCATCTTCGGCTCGGTCAGGCCGCTGACGCTGGAGGATGCCGATGCCTTGCGCCGCCTGCCCTATGTCGAACACGTCATCCCCGGCCTGGTGGGCACGGCCGAAGTGCGCGCCAACGGCAGGACGCGGCGCACCATGGTGCTGGGGGAGGGGCGCGATTTCGGCGCAGCGTTCACCATGAAGTTGCAGAGCGGCAGCTTCTGGACGGATGCGGACGATGAGCAGGCGCGCGCGCAGGTCGTGATCGGGTCCAAGATCGAACAGGAGCTGTTCAGCGGCATGAACCCCCTGGGGCAGTATTTGCGCATCGGCGGGCAACGCTACCGCGTGATCGGCGTGATGGAATCCAAAGGGCAGATTCTCGGCATGGACATGGACGACACCGTGTTCATCCCGGCGGCGCGTGCGATGGAGCTGTTCAACCGTCCCGGCCTGATGGAGGTCAATGTCAGCTACCGCGCCGATGTCGATGCGGACACGGTCATCCGCATCCTCACCGAGCGCATGAAGGAACGGCATGGGCGCGAGGATTTCACGCTGATCTCGCAGGAGAAGGCACTGGAAGTGCTGAGCTCGGTGCTGAACATCCTCACCTTCGCCGTCGGCGCGCTGGGCGGTATCTCGCTCCTGGTCGGCGCCGTCGGCATCCTCACCATCATGACCATGGCCGTGACCGAACGCACCGCCGAGATCGGCCTGCTGCGGGCGCTGGGCGCGCGCGAGAGGCAGGTGCTGAACCTGTTCCTGAGCGAAGCCATGCTGCTCTCCGCGCTGGGCGGCCTGATGGGGCTGGCGCTGGGCATCGGCATCGCGCAGGGACTGCACTGGCTGTTCCCCGCGCTGCCGGTGCATACGCCATGGCTGTTTGCCGTGCTGGCCGAGCTGACGGCGATCAGCATCGGCCTGCTGGCCGGTGTGGTGCCGGCCATGCGCGCGGCACGGCTGGATCCGGTGGAGGCATTGCATGCGGAATGAGTCGTGCGACATCTTCTGCAATGTCGTCGACAACTACGGCGACATAGGCGTGTGCTGGCGTCTGGCCCGGCAGCTGGCGAACGAGCATGGGCTGGCGGTACGCTTGTGGGTGGATGACCTGGCCAGCTTCCATCGCCTGTGTTCCGAGGCGGATGTAGCGCTGGAGCGGCAACTTTGTCGCGGAGTGGAAGTACGGCGCTGGCCGGCCGCTTTCCCAGCGGTAGAGCCTGCCGACCTCGTGATCGAGGCGTTCGCCTGCAAGCTTCCGCCTGGATACATGGCTGCAATGGCGGCACGAGAGCGCAAACCCGTGTGGCTGAATCTCGAATATCTCTCTGCCGAGGACTGGGTGGAAGGGTGTCATAAACTGCCGTCTCCGCATCCGAGCTTGCCGCTGACCAAATACTTCTTTTTCCCGGGTTTTACCGAAAGGACCGGCGGTCTGCTGCTGGAGCGCGACTTGCTGGCGCGGCGCGACGCGTTTCAGTCCGATGGCGCAGCGCAGCATCGCTACTGGCACAGTCTGGGCGTGCAGGAGCGGGCGGCAGGCGAATTGCGCGTATCCCTGTTCGGCTACGAGAACGAGGCGATGGAAGGCTTGTTGCAAGGATGGGAGCTTGGTGCGCAGCCCGTGACCTGCCTGTTGCCGGAGGGGCGCTCCCTGCCGCAGGTGGCGGCATTCTTTGGGCATTCGGCCGGCAAGGCGGGAGATGTCTGGCAGCGCGGCAATTTGCGCGTACATGTGCTGCCTTTTGTCGAGCAGGAGCGCTACGATGAACTTTTGTGGGCCTGCGACGTCAATTTCGTGCGCGGCGAGGATTCCTGCGTGCGGGCGCAGTGGGCCGCCAAGCCTTTCATTTGGCAGATATATCCCCAGCATGACGGAGTGCATCTGGCGAAACTGGAGGCCCTGCGGGTGCGCTATGTGGCTGGTTTTCCGCCAGAAACCGCCCAAGCGGTACGGTATCTGTGGGAGGCCTGGAACGGGGGGCAGGGGGTCGCCGAGGCGTGGCAGCGTTTTTTGGTCCAGATCGAGGTGCTGACACGGCGCGGGGAGGGATGGGCGCGCAAGTTAGCGCCCAATAACCTCGCGTTGAATCTACTGGATTTTTACCGTCAAAATGAATAGAATCCGCGCCTTGAATTTTGAGGGGCAGTAAACATGAAAACAGCACAAGAGCTACGCGCCGGTAACGTGATCAACGTGGGCGGCGAACCTATGGTTATCCTGAAAGCCGAATACAGCCGCTCCGGCCGTAACGGTTCCGTGGTCAAGATGAAAATGAAGGGGCTGCTGAGCGGTTCCGGAAAAGAGACCGTGTACTCTGCGGACGACAAGTTCGACCAGATCATTCTCGACAAGAAGGAATGCACCTACACCTACTTCGCCGACCCGATGTATGTGTTCATGGATTCCGAATACAACCAGTACGAAGTCGAAAAGGAAAACGTCGGCGACGTGGTGAATTATCTGGCAGACGGCATGGAGGATATCTGCGAAGTGGTCTTCTACGA
>JAJXTT010000070.1 GCA_021783525.1 Pseudomonadota bacterium | reverse complement strand
CGGCGCAGCGTCTGCGCCAGCATGCGTTGCGAAACGTCGCCGATGCGGTTCCTGAGTTCGCTGAAGCGCAGGGTGCCTGCTTCCAGTTCATGGATCACCAGTAACGACCAGCGGTCTCCCAGACGATCCAGCACATCGCGGATCGGGCACAGGCAGGCCTTGGGGTCTTTGGGTTTATGCAGTGTCATGGCTATCTCCTTTCATGGTTACCCGGCAGTAACCAGGTAACTTTCGTCTCCCTACTTGTGCAGAGTTTGTGCCGTGGTGCAATATAGTAATCAGATTCCAGTTTTGAATCCAAGCTAATTTTAAAGGAAAAAATCATGAGCAAGAAAACCCTGGTTGTCGTCGCCCACCCCGATCTGGGCAAGTCCCGCATCAACCGCACCTGGATCGAGCACCTGCGCCCGCATGCGGGCAAGGCTACCGTGCATGAGTTATACAAGGCCGATCCGGATGGCAAGATCGACGTGGCCGCCGAGCAAAAACTGCTGGAAGCGCACGACCGCATCATTCTGCAATTCCCGATGTTCTGGTTCAGCACGCCCTCGCTGCTGAAACAATGGCTGGACGATGTGCTGTCCTATGGCTGGGCATTCGGGCCCGGCGGCGACAAGCTCGAAGGCAAGGAGATCGGCGTCGCCGTTTCGACCGGCGGCCCGGCGCACGCCTACCAGGCGGGTGCGCAGAACCAGTACACGCTGAGCGAATTGCTGCGCCCGCTGCAGATGACGGCGCAATATACTCGCGCCAAATACCTGCCCGTATTCTCGATGCAGGGCGCGCTCTATAATCCGACGGAAGAGGAAGTCAAAAGCAATGCACAGGCGTATGTGCAGCATGTGTTGAGCGCAGCTTGAGAAATCGCAGAGCTATTCCGTTCGTGTTGGCCCTTCGACAATCTCAGGGTGAACGGAATAGATCCGGGTTTGTTGGATACAGAAAGGTAACTTGATCATGAGCACCCCTGCACGTTTGCCCACTTTGTTCATCCCGCATGGCGGCGGCCCCTGTTTTTTCATGGAGCCGATGCCGGGCATGCCGGCGGATACCTGGGACAGGATGGCCGCATATCTGCGCGGGATTCCCGGCGCGGTGGGACAACGTCCCAGGGCGGTGCTCGTCATCTCGGGGCATTGGGAAGCCGAACAGGCCACCGTGCTCAACACGGACAACTATGAGCTGCTGTACGACTACTATGGTTTTCCCGAGCACACCTACAGTCTCACTTACCCGGCGCATGGTTCGGCACCCGTGGCAGCGCGCGTGCGAGAACTGCTGGGGCAGGCCGGCATCGATTCGGATGAGCAGTACGAACGCGGTCTCGACCACGGCGTGTTCATCCCGTTCAAGCTGATCTATCCCGATGCGGACATGCCCATTGTGCAGCTTTCGCTGCTGCACAGTCTCGACCCTGCCGCGCATTTCGCCATCGGCAAGGCCCTCGCACCGTTGCGCGACGAGGGAGTGCTTATCGTCGGCAGCGGCTTGAGCTATCACAACCTGCGCTATTTCTTCAGGACGGATGCGACTTCGAAGGCCGCGTCGGAGAATTTCGACACCTGGCTGGGCGAGGCCATCACCGCAGAACCGTCGCAGCGCGAGCAGTTGCTGATCAACTGGCATCAGGCGCCCAACGCCCTCGATTGCCACCCCCGCAGCGAACACCTGATTCCGCTGATGGTGGCAGCGGGCGCGGCGGCGAACGATGCCGGACACATCGCCTACACCGACAAGGTGCTGGGCAAGAGCGTGTCCGGATTCCAGTTCGGCAGCGCCCCGGCCCAATAACGTCACCCGGAAAAACCCGTCCGGCATGTCCGACATGCCGGACGTTCGTCTTTGGGAAATGTTCGGCGATTAGCCCCTGCGCATCGGCAGTGGTTGTGCGCCATCTGAAACATTCCGGTACGGCATCGGTTATTATTTGAAATACCACGCCGGAACGACAATGTATCGTCCGGCGATTCTGCCGGAATGGCGCACTTGGGACCGTAGAAGACCAGGAGGACGGGTGATGGCTGCGGTGCCGAAAAACGCATTCCAGGCTATCGGGACGGGATGCCGGATATGCATCAGCGAGTGAATCTCTTGTTCAATCGGCGGACTTATCTTACAGCGACTTTCAATTTTTAACCGGGCAGTCTTCAAGCACCTGTTCTCCCGCTTCGCCGGCAGCATGCTTTCTGCGCTGCTGGTGTGCCTGTGTTCGTCCCTCTCCCCAGTGCAAGCCGCTTCGCTGCGAGTCGCGGTGGTGTTGAGCGAAGACGGCGGCGCGTACCAGGCATTCGGCGATGCCTTGCGCGGCCAATTGCCGCCTGGCAGGGTTGCGTTGTATGTACAAGGTGCAGACCAGCCATTGGGCGCGGCTGACCTGTACATCCCGGTCGGCATGAAAGCGGCGTCGGCCCTTGCTTCCAGGGATGCCCCCACTTTGAGCGTGCTCGTCCCCAGGGCCGGATTTGAGCAATTGCTGAAGACCGCAGAGCGACATGGCAAACCGCGTTCGGCGGTTTTTCTTGATCAGCCTGTGCAACGGCAAGTGGCATTGTTATTGGCTGCCTTGCCCGCCGTGAAGCAAGTTGGCGTGCTTTACGCCGAGCATCAACCGGAACTGCCGAATTTGCGCCATCTGCTGGCGGACAAAGGCATACGTTTGCATGATCGGATCGTCGACAAGACTCAGTCGCTGAACGATGCGCTGGCAAACATACTGGACGTCAGTGAAGTTCTCTTTGTGCTTGCCGATTCCGAAGTCTATAACGCGGGGACGATACGCAATATCCTGCTGGCCGCATATCGCAAGCAGGTTCCGCTGGTGGGAATCTCGCAGGCCTATGTCAAGGCGGGTGCCTTGTGCGCGATTTACAGCACGCCGGAACAGATCGCCAGGCAGACTGCGGGCCTGGTTGAACGATATGCCGAATCGGGCAAGCTTCCCGCGGCGCAATATCCCTCCGAATTCGAAGTTTCAGTCAACATACAAGTGGCGCGGTCACTTGAAATTCATATGAAGGACGCAGGTCAACTTCGCGACGAGATCAGGAGGATCCCATGAAGCGACACGGAATCGAGAGGCAAATGCTGGCCGTCGCGGTCATCCCTATCCTGGTCCTGGCCTTGTTGCTGGAAAGTTATTTCACCTATGCAAGATTGTCAGATCGGGATCGTGCCCTGCTGGGGCGCGCCAGGCTGATCGTTCGCCAACTCGCATTGTCTGCGGAGTATCCTGTCTTTTCCGGCAATCAGGGACTGTTGCAGCAGCAAGTGGACATGGCCTTCAAACAGAAGGACGTCCTTTCCATTGCGGTGCTGGATACCGATTTGAAATATCTCGCTGGTGCGGGTGACATTTCCAGTGTGAACGAATATGAGTTCACGGGAAAATTGCCGTCCAGGGATGGCGATCTCATAGTCTATCGTGAAGACAGCAGTGCCATATGGCTCTATCAGCCCATCGTGGCCACGCAGATCAAGCTCGACGATCTGGGCAGCGGCAACGCGGGGAATATGCCCAGCAAGCATTTGGGCAGCGTGTTCGTCGAAATCGGGAAAGACAGGCTGAATGACGAGAAATTCGAGATGCTGGGTCTCGATCTGTTCATATTGCTGCTGGTGTTGCTGGCTACCGTACTGATCGCGATGCGGATGTCGCGCCGCATCATTCTGCCGGTGATGGAGATGAGTGACGGTGTCCGCAGCATCGGGGCGGGAAATCTGGATACGCAAATCAGCGGAAACAAGATACAGGAACTCGACGCACTCGCTTCGGGCATCAATCAAATGGCGCGCCAGTTGCAGCAAGACCGCAATACCTTGCAGCAACGTATCGAGGACGCCACGCAAGAACTGCGCCGGAAAAAGGACGAGGCGGAACGGGCCAATTTCGACAAGAGCCGCTTTCTTGCGGCCGCAAGCCACGACTTGAGGCAGCCCATGCATGCGCTAGGCCTGTTCGTGGGCGAATTGCAGAGCCGGCTGGATACCCCGGACCAGCGCAAGATCGCGAGCAAGGTCGAGGAGTCGGTCGAAGCGTTGTCCAGCCTGCTGGATTCCTTGCTGGATATCTCGAAACTGGATGCCGGGATCGTGATTCCGCAGATACAGGGTGTCGATATCGACGCGATGGTCAAGCGTCTGGCGCAGGATTTTGTGACGGTTGCGCAACGCAAGAATATCACTTTGCATTTTCGCAGCACCAGCGCGACGGTGCTGAGCGACCCGGTGTTGCTGGAGCGGATTCTGCTCAACCTGCTGGGCAATGCGATTCGCTACACGCCGCAGAATGGCACGGTGATGCTGGCCTGCCGGTTGCGGGGCGATATGGTTCGCATCGAGGTTCGCGACAACGGCATCGGCATCCCTCCGGAAGAGCAGGAGAACGTCTTTCGAGAATTCGTTCAGCTCGCGAACAGCGCACGCGACCGCAACAAGGGAATCGGGCTCGGTCTTGCGATCGTGGACAGGCTTTGCAGGCTGCTGCATCACCCGTTGAGTTTGCGTTCGGCGCCGGGCCTGGGCTCGACTTTTGCGATCGACGTGCCTCGCACATTGGGAGTAGAGGAATTGCTTGCGGAACCGCAAGCGCAGGTCGCGATGTCGTACAAGCACGACAGGCTGGAAAACCTTCGCGTGCTGGTGGTGGATGACGACACGCTGGTGCGCTTCAGTACCGCCGGCATCCTGGAATCGTGGGGTTGCAGCGTGTCGGTTGCGGAGGACCTGCAGGTTGCCGTGGGCAGATATACGGATGAGCGCTTCGACCTGGTGATCTGCGACTACCGCCTCCCCGACGGAGACGGCCTGATGCTGGTGGACATCATTAACGAGAAGCCCGGGATACGACCTGCGTTCATCCTCGTCAGCGGCGACACTGCCCCCGAAATCCTGCAGGCTGCCAATCGGTGCGGGGTGCACCTGATGCACAAACCGGTGCGTCCGGCCAAACTCCGCTCATTGATGCTGTTCCTGTTGAAGAAGCGCGGCGAATCGACGTGAGTCCCCGTTGTCCGGGAGAGGGTGCCCTGCGACAGAGTCGCAGGGAGATTAAGTCACAGGGGGCGCTTGACGCTTACGCCGCCACGGATCTGGCCGGGGATATAACCGGTTGCCTGATCGTGGGGATAGTACTCGGCCAGACGCGCTTTGACGCCGTCGGAAAGCTGCTCGCCGGTGCCGTGACAGGCAACGCAGCCTTGCTGCAGCACGATCGCTTTCATGTAGCGGAAATATCGTCCGTTCGGTTCGTTCACGATTTCCGCGGACTCCAGTGCTTCCGGCTTGTCTCCGCGGGCCAGGCGAACTTCGAATTGCTTCAAGGTCTTTTGTTCCCACTCATCCGCAGTGCCCAGCAGTGGATTGCGCACCTTGAGGCTGACGCGGGTGATCTTCATGCCGTGCCGCCGTGAAAGGTCGTTTGCCATCCCGGGAGCGATCTCGCTGCAGACCTTGATGGCGGATTCGACACCGCCTTCCATGATGGCTTTCTTGTTCTCGGCCATCAGTTGCTGCATGAAAGGAGTGACGATCGCGCGGCTTTCATCCGCGTATTTTCCGAGGTCGTCGGCCAGTGCGGGTGCTGAGGAAAGTGCAAGCAGCATGTACAGGATAATCTTGTTGTTCATGAAATTTTCCCAATAAAGACGCCCGGCATCAGCACGGGCGCGATGCGTGTTCGAACGATTATTTATTTTCCATCGGGCAAGTGTTCATGCCGAACAGGGCGTAGGCCGGGCAGAACTTGAATACGCCGGTCAGCAAGGGAACGACGCCTATCCAGCCCCATACGCCGATCATGCCTGCCAGTGTGGCGCCAATCAGGGCCAGACCAACGACGATACGCAGGATGCGGTCGATACCACCAACGTTGAGTTTCATTTTTTTCTCCTTGGATGAGGTTAGAGGAGATGTCAGGATAGGCGGAAAGCGGGGTCATGTCTGTGACATAAATCACACATCTGCAATTTGAGGTTCGGTGGCGCAGCGAGCCGCGCAGGAGCGCGGACTCTGTTGAAGTGAAAATCGGCGATTCCTTCCAGCGCTCGCTCGATGGAAATATTCGATACGTAACCCCCGGCTTCTTCATGCCGGGCATGTTCATATCGGGGACGGGTTATTTCCTTTCCAGCGGGCAGGTTTGCAGGCCGAAGATGGCGTAAGCCGGGCAGAACTTGAATACGCCGGTCAGCAAGGGAAGAAGGCCTACCCAGCCCCACATGCCAATCATGCCCGAGAGTGTCAGACCGACGAGGACCAGGCCGATGGTAACGCGCAGGAAACGATCGATACCGCAAACATTGAGTCTCATGTTTTTCTCCCTGAATCGTGATTACAGGAAAGCACAGGATAGGCTCAATATGGCGGGTTGTCCAAAGAAAACCGGGACGCGCAGTTCAGAGTTCGGCGAAGCGTTTAAGCGCGGCCTTATCGGCAACCTCGATATGTTCCCGCGCGAGTGTCACCCAGCCCTGGTCCGCAAACCCCTTCAGCAGACGGCTGACGATTTCGCGTGCGCTGCCGAGTTCGTCGGCGAGGGCCTGATGCGTCGTATTCAGAGGCGTGGGTTTGGCAATGAGCAATGCGGCGAGGCGCTGGTCCAGTTTCTGGAAGGCGACGGCAGAAACCAGTTGCATCAGGTCGGTCAGGCGGTCGGAGAAGAGGTGAAACACGTAATTGCGGAACCCGTCATGTCTTGCCAGCAGTGCGTGAAACGAGGAAGCGGGCAATACCACCATTTCCAGCGCCTGTTCGACAACTCCTCGTGCCTGATAGCGGGTATTTCCAAGCAGGCAGCTGCTGGTGAGGATGCAGCTTTCACCGGGGGCGATCCGGTAGAGCTGCAATTCGCGCCCGTTCGGGGCCGTCTTGATCACGCGAACGCTGCCGGAAAGCAGCATCGGAAAGCCCTGGCAAGGCTGATTCTCGTCGAATATTACTGTTCCGGCCGCCAGCGGCAGCACCATCGCCCCGTCCAGCAACGCATCGAGTTCTGCTGCAGGCAACTCGGCCAGCGTCGGGTAGAGCTGCAATACTCGTGTGCGTATCTCCGGAGCCAGCATTTATTCCGGCCGCATGTGCGGGAACAGGATCACGTCCCGGATGTTGGCGCTGTCGGTAAGCAACATCACCAGGCGGTCGATGCCGATGCCTTGGCCGGCTGTAGGCGGAAGGCCGTATTCCAGGGCGCGCACAAAGTCGTTGTCCTTGAACATCGCTTCTTCGTCTCCGGCATCCTTTGCCGCGACCTGGGCGTCGAAGCGCGCTTCCTGGTCTTCCGCGTCGTTCAACTCGGAAAAGCCGTTTGCGATCTCGCGTCCGACGATGAACAGCTCGAAGCGTTCGGTGATCTCGGGGTGGGCATCGCTGCTGCGCGCCAGCGGTGAGACTTCGATCGGGTAGTCAATGATGAAGGTCGGCTCGAACAGGTGGGATTCGGCCAGTTCCTCGAACAGGGAAAGCTGCAGGCCGCCGATGCCGTCCTCGGGTTTGTATTTCGCCTTCAGGTCCTGCAGTTCATTGACCAGGAATTCGCGGTTGTTCAGTTGCGCATCGGTGAACTGCGGGTGGTATTTCTGGACAGCCTGCACCATGGTCAGGCGGTGGAAGGGCTTGCCCAGGTCCAGCTCCTTGCCCTGATACGTGATGACCGTGGTGCCCAGCACCTTCATGGCGACTTCGCGGAACAGTTTCTCGCTGAAGTCCATCAGGTATTTGTAATCGCGATAGGCCTCGTAGAACTCGATCATCGTGAACTCGGGGTTGTGCCGGGTGGAAACCCCCTCGTTGC
>JAJXTT010000069.1 GCA_021783525.1 Pseudomonadota bacterium | reverse complement strand
AGCAGATTCACCACGCCCATTTCGCGCATGTACATACGTACCGGGTCGGTCGTGCGGCCGAATTCGGAATCGACGGTGGAAATGGCCGCTTCGGCTTCTTCCGCCGCGTCTTCGTCGGCGACGGGAGGCGCGGTTTCGTTCATCACCAGCGATTCGGTATCCGGCGCCACGTCGCACACGGTGATGCCCATGTCGTTGATCATGCTCACCACGCCTTCGACCTGCTCGACTTCAAGCATCTCCGGCAAGTGGTCGTTGATTTCGGCAAACGTCAGATAGCCGCGCTCCTTGCCCAGCAGGATCAGCGCTTTCAGGCGCGTGCGGCGCGCTTCGATGTCCTGGCTGGGATCGACCGTCGCGGCAGCGGCAACCGCTTTTTCCTTGGCTGTCTGTTTGGCGCTGGCTGCGGCCGGTTTGGCAGGTGCGGGTTTTTTCTTTTGTTGCGGAGTCGCCATTTTGAGGATTCCCAAAGTTGATTCGTACTCGAAAAACACGGCACACGCAAAAGTGGTGCCGTCGAAAAGGGCGCGGATTATACCCGATTTCTCAAAACATTTCCGCGAGTTAGCTACAAAAAGCCCTGATGCAGGGTTCAGCAAATAGCGTGCCTGATCAGCCCACTTGCGCCTTCAGTTGCCTGAGTTCTTCGCGGAGCTGGTCGTGCCGCGCGCGCTCCGACTCGTTCATCCCACCCAACCCTTTGGCCTGCAGCATGGACATCTCGGTTTCGATGGCATCGCGCCGTATCTTGCGCATGATTCCGGCAAATTCGGCCTGGATATCGAAATCTTCACCCCATTGGATGACTTCGCCCTGCGCGTTGGCAAACACCGGTCCGTGCATTGTGCCCTGAAAATGCTGGATCATCGCGGCCGTGGTGGTTTCGTCTGCCGACTCGTGCAACCAGTCGACCAAGGCGGCGATAGCTGCCCCTTCATTGCCCTCGCCGTGAAAGTCGCGGGGGAGCTCCCGCGCCAATTCGGGCTTCATCACCAGACAACGCAACAGGATGCGCAAACCGGAAGGCGCTGCGCGTTTGGCCTTTTGAGGCGCCTGGCGTTGCGGCGCGGCGATGGGTTTGATGACATACAGGGCTTCCAGTTCCGCCTGGGTCACTCCGGCCAACGCGGCCACCTCCTTGCGCAGCAGCAACGCGGTGGTGGGGGCGGTGATGGCGGTAAGCAGGGGCTGGGCGCTCTTGAGCAGGGCACTGCGCCCTTCCTGGGTGCGCAGGTCGACTTGCGCGGTCAGTTCGCGCAGCAGGTAACCCGAAAGCGGGAGTGAGTTTTCCAGTTCGTGTTCGAAGGCTTCGGTGCCGAATTCGCGGATGTAGGTGTCGGGGTCGTGTTCTTCGGGCAGGAACAGGAAGCCGATGCGTTTGCCGTCCACCAGTTGCGGCAAGGCGTTCTCCAGCGCACGCCACGCGGCTTTCTGGCCGGGTTTGTCGCCGTCGAAACAGAATACGACCTGATCGCACAGGCGCAGCAGCTTTTGCACATGGAACGGCGTGGTGGCCGTGCCCAGCGTAGCGACCGCATACTCCACGCCGTGCTGCGCCAAAGCCACGACATCCATGTAGCCCTCGACCACGATCACGCGCTGCTGGGCGCGGATGGCCTTTTGGGCCTGGTAAAGGCCGTAGAGTTCGTGGCCCTTTTCGAACAGCGTCGTCTCGGGCGAATTGAGGTATTTCGGCTCGCCCTTGTCCAATACGCGCCCGCCGAAGCCGATGACCTGCCCGCGCACGTTGACGATGGGGAACATGATGCGGTCGCGGAAGCGGTCATAGCGCTTGCCGCCCTCGCCCTCGATCACCAGGCCGGTCTCGACCAGGCTGGCATCCTGGTAGTTGGGCACGGCCGCCTTCAGGTTCTGCCAGTCGTCCGGCGCGTAGCCGATGCCGAAGCGCGCGGCGACCTCGCCGGAAAGGCCGCGGCCTTTGAGGTAATCGATGGCGCGCGGCGTCTTTTTGAGTTGCTCGCGGTAGTAGCGCGTGGCGGATTGCATCAGGTCGTAAAGGTCGGGTGCGACCTTGTGCTGCGGCACATTGGAGGCTTCCTGCGGGACGGTGACGCCGATGCTCCTGGCCAGGTCTTCCACGGCCTCGACGAATCCCATGCCGGTATGCTCCATGACGAAGCCGATGGCCGTGCCATGCGCGCCGCAGCCAAAACAGTGATAGAACTGCTTGGTCTGGCTGACCGTGAAGGACGGGGATTTTTCGTTATGGAAGGGGCAACAGGCAACGTAGTTGGCGCCGGCCTTCTTGAGCGGAAGGTAGCGCTCGATCACGTCCACGATGTCGAGGCGATTGAGCAGATCCTGAATGAAACTTTTTGGAATCACTCCGCCCTCGCGCCTTTGTGTTGATACAGGGAAGAATACTTTACCTGCCGTTCGCCCTGAGCTCGTCGAAGGGCGGGATTGCCAGCACAATTGAAATGTTTTTTATTGACGTTCATGGTTCGACAAGCCTGTCCTGAGTCCATCGAAGGGCTCACCACGAACGGATGTAAAACTATTTGGTAAGCTGCGCTTTTATAAGACCAGACACCTTGCCCATGTCGGCACGTCCAGCCAGCTTGGGCTTGACCACGCCCATGACCTTGCCCATATCCTGCGGACCGGCGGCGCCTGTCGCAGCGATGGCTTCGGCGATGGCGGAAACGATCTCGGCTTCGCTGAGCTGCTGCGGCATGTAGGCCTGCAATACGGTGACTTCGAACTCCTCGACATCCACCAGGTCTTGACGATTCGCCGCCTTGTACTGGCTGATGGAGTCGCGGCGCTGTTTCAGCATCTTTTCGATGATGTTGACGATATCGGCATCGGTCAGCTCGATGCGCTCGTCCACTTCGCGCTGCTTCATCGCGGCGAGCAAAAGACGAATGGCCCCGAGACGCGCCGTTTCCTTGGCGCGCATCGCGGTCTTCATGTCTTCGGTGATTTGCTGCTTGAGACTCATATCAAACTGACCTTCGCCCGGGAGGCGAGGCAGATCAATACAGTTTCGGCGGGAGAGTCTGGCTGCGCAGGCGCTTGTAGTGGCGCTTGACGGCAGCAGCCAGCTTGCGTTTACGCTCTGCAGTGGGCTTCTCGTAGAATTCGCGAGCGCGCAGCTCGGTCAGAAGACCGGTTTTTTCCACAGAACGCTTGAAGCGGCGCATCGCCACTTCGAACGGCTCATTCTCTTTAACACGTACTGTTGTCATGAACAAACTACCTTCTACCAAAAATTCGAGGGCGCGATTCTACAAAACAACGGCTTATTGCACAACCGATATTTTCCACCCTGCCCGGTGAGGGGATTGATTGCCGCCTACCGCGCCTTTCGGCGTTTATTCAGCATAAACATAAGGTTAGAGAGTCCAAGCAGGATTATCAGGTAGAACAACAGGACATGCAGCATGTGGGCGTAGTTGTCGTTATACAGGTGGTTCAGCCAGAATGACCCGTCCTTTCCAAGTTCCAGGCCGCTTTCCGGCACGAAGAATATCAGTACGCCAATGAAAGGCTGGACTCTCAACACGTGGAAAATGGCGCGGTGAGTCACTTTGGTGAAATCGTTCGGGGCGGAGGCGTGCAGACGCGATTTGATGTCCTGGTTGCCTGGATACAGATAGAACATGCCAACCACGAAAAGTCCGGATGCCGCAAAGATATGTGCCGCGTAGTACAGAACGAGCACAGGGCTGCTCAAATTGGCGTGGATGATATAACCCGCAAGCCAGGTCGCCGCCAACAGGGCGAACGGCATCCAGTGCTGGACGTATACGTACTTGAGCCAACGGAGCATGCATCACCTTTCCTGGGTCATCCGGCGACGGCCTTGAATTCCTGGGGGCCAGAAGGTCTTGGGAACCGGCTGCAGACGCCCCGATCCAGACTGGGTATCGTGCGCGACCGCTGCCGATTTAGCGGATATTGACGCGCCCGAATTTGCGCTTGCCGACTTGCGCAACAACGACAACTCCCGCCTTGAGTTGCAGCGCCTTGTCACTGACCTTTTCACCGTCCAGCTTCACGCCGCCTTGATCTATCATGCGCAACGCCTCTGAGGTGCTGGCGACAAGATTGGCCTGCTTGAGCAGATGAGCGATCGCGATACCACCGTTGACGGATTGCACGCTGAGTTCAGGCATGTCATCCGGCAGGACGCCTTTCTGGAAACGCGCCTCGAATTCGGCCAGCGCTTCGTCCGCAGCCTTGAGCGTGTGGAAGCGGGCGACGATCTCCTGGGCCAGCATCACCTTGATGTCGCGCGGGTTGCGCCCGTTGGCGACTTCCTCCTTGAAGTTGGCGATCTGTGCCAGGCTGCGGAAGGAAAGCAGCTCAAGGTAGCGCCACATCAGGTCGTCCGAGACGGACATGAGCTTGCCGAACATGTCGGTCGGGGTATCGGTGATGCCGACGTAGTTGCCCAGCGATTTGGACATCTTGTTGATGCCGTCCAGACCTTCCAGCAACGGCATGGTGAGCACGCACTGCGCCGGCTGGCCAAAATGCTTCTGCAGTTCGCGCCCCATGAGCAGGTTGAACTTCTGGTCTGTGCCGCCGAGTTCGATGTCGGCCTTGAGCGCGACCGAGTCGTAGCCCTGCACCAGCGGGTAGATGAATTCGTGGATGGCGATGGGCTGGTTGGCCTTGTAGCGCTTGGAGAAGTCGTCGCGCTCCAGCATCTGCGCTACGGTATGGGTAGCAGCCAGCCGGATCAGGTCGACCGCGCTGAACTTGTCCATCCAGGCGGAGTTGAACACCACTTCGGTCTTCGCTGGGTCGAGCACCTTGAATACCTGTTCTTTGTAACTCTGCGCATTGGCGAGCACCTGCTCGCGCGTCAGCGGCGGGCGGGTGGCATTCTTGCCGGTGGGATCGCCGATCATGCCGGTGAAGTCGCCGATCAGGAACAGGGCATGGTGCCCGAGGTCCTGCAATTGGCGCATCTTGTTGAGCAGGACCGTGTGACCGAGGTGCAGGTCGGGCGCAGTGGGATCGAAACCTGCCTTGACGCGCAACGGCCGCCCCAGTTCGAGCTTTTTGACCAGTTCGGATTCGAGCAGCAATTCTTCGCTGCCGCGTTTGATTTGATTGAGGATTTCTTGTTGACTCATGTCGTAAAGACCGCTTGTTCGTATCCAGCCCAATATCCAAGCGGGTTTTGAGGGCATGCCGCTTTCTGTTAAAGTGGCGCCCTGAAATTCAATAAGTCTTGCTGTTTGCCGATAAAGCCTCTACGGACATTCACAAGTACTGCCGCCCTGGGAGCCGCGAATGTTACCGCAAAACACTTTGTCACACGCACACAAAATGAAGCTTCGATGGTTCGTCACCTTGTCCAGCCTGCCTTTGCTCGGTGTGGTGACTGCTTTCGGCATCATGCCCCAGACGGATGTCCTATCCAGAACGCAACAAACCGTAATCGAAGATATCTCCCTGCCGGTGACTGCCGCCGTCGCCGGCAATTCGACTTCTTTCTGGCGCAACGAGCGCATCCAGCGCGGCGACACCGTCGCCGAACTGCTGCGCCGCCTGAACGTGGAAGACCAGGCTGCCAGCGATTTCCTGCGCAGGAGCAAATCCGCCGAAGGGCTGCGCCAACTGGCCGTGGGCAAGGAGGTTCAGGCGGAAACGGATGCCAATGGCGCGCTGCTGGCACTGCGCTATCCCGGCAACGATGGCAATCAGGTGGTCATCGAAAAGGATGGCAACAGCTTCAAGGCCGGCACACTGCCCGCACAGACCGAGAAGCGCGTGCAGATCCGCACCGGCGAGATCAGGACCAACCTGTTCGCCGCGACCGATGAATCCGGACTGCCCGACCCTGCGGCCAACCAATTGGCCGACATCTTCGGCGGCGATATCGACTTCCATCGCGATCTGCGCAAGGGCGACAAGTTCACGGTGATCTACGAGATGAACTATGTGAACGGCGAGCCGGTGCGCACGGGACGCATCCTTTCCGCTGAGTTCGTGAACCACGGACATGCTTTCCGTGCCGCGTATTTCCAGACCAGCGAAGATTCGGGTGACTATTACTCCCCCGAAGGGAAGAGCATGCACAAGGCCTTCCTGCGTTCGCCCCTTGAATTCTCCCGTATCAGCTCCGGATTCAGCCTGTCGCGATTCCATCCGATACTGAACAAGTGGCGCTCACACAAGGGTGTGGATTACGCGGCGCCGATGGGCGCCAAGGTCAAGGTCACCAGCGACGGCGTCGTCGCCTTTGTCGGCAAGCAAGGCGGCTACGGCAATGTGGTGATGGTCGACCACCAGGGCCGCTTTTCCACGGTATACGGCCACCTGTCGCGCTTCGCCAGCGGCCTGCACAAAGGCCAGCGCGTGGGGCAAGGCCAGATTATCGGCTATGTCGGCATGACAGGCCTGGCGACGGGGCCGCATCTGCATTACGAGTTCAAGTTGAACGGCGTGCAACGCGACCCGCTGAAAGTGGCACTGCCGGATGGCAAGCCGATCAGCGACGCGCAAAGGACCGCCTTCGCCGATGCGACGAATCAGCTGTTCGCACAGCTGGATACCTTCCACAATACCCATATCGCAAAACTGGACTAAGTGAGCGCCCGCCCCGACCTATACATCGGCATCATGTCCGGCACTAGCCTGGACGGAGTCGATGCCGTACTGGTCGATCTCTCGCAGGCTGCACCCGTCCTGATCTCCAGCCATTACCAGCCTTATGCGAAGCCGCTGAAGGAGGCGTTGCTGGCCCTGCATCAAGTCTCGCACAACGAACTGCACCAGTCGCAGCTGATCGCCAATCGCCTGGCTCGAGAATATGCCGATGCGACGCTGGCCCTGTTGAAGAATGCGGGTGTCGCAACCGCATCGGTACAAGCGATCGGCTGCCATGGCCAGACCGTGCGCCATCGCCCGGAGCACGGCTATAGCGTGCAACTCAACAACGGGGCGCTATTGGCGGAATTGACAGGCCTCCATGTCGTGTGCGATTTCCGGAGTCGCGACATTGCGGCAGGCGGACAGGGGGCACCGCTGGTACCGGCGTTCCACGACAAGGTATTGCGACACCCGTCCATCCACCGCGCCATTCTCAATATCGGCGGCATCGCCAACCTGACCGATCTCCCGCCAGACAGGACGACAGCCGGCTTCGACACCGGTCCCGGCAACCTGCTGATGGACGCATGGATCGCGCGCCACCAGGGAAAATCCTTCGACAAGGACGGGACATGGGCGGCCAGCGGCAAGGTCATCCCGGCGCTGCTGCAGAGATTGCTGACCGAGCCGTTCTTCGCTGCCGCTCCGCCCAGGAGTACCGGGCGCGACTTGTTCAATCTCGCCTGGCTTGGAAGGCATCTGAAGGGTGACGAAGCGCCAGCGGACGTGCAGGCAACTCTGCTCGCACTCACCGGAGACAGCATCGCCTCTGCCATACAACGATTCTGTGCAGGGGCTAAAGAGATCTATCTGTGCGGCGGCGGCGCCCACAACGAGGCGCTGCGCTCGCACTTGCGGCACGCGCTGCCGCAATGTCGCATTCAAGAGACCGAAGTATTGGGGATCGCCGCCGACTGGATGGAAGCCATCGCCTTCGCCTGGCTGGCACAGCAGGCTTTGCACCTGCGCCCCGCCAGCCTGCCTGCCGTCACGGGAGCAAGACACCCCTGCGTGCTGGGTGCGATCTATCCCGCATAAAGCAAAACGGGGCGCTTTCGCGCCCCGTTACTGCAAAACAACTGTAAATGCTTACGCGGAGAACGACGAACCGCAACCGCAGGTGGTCGTTGCATTAGGGTTCTTGATGACGAACTGCGA
>JAJXTT010000068.1 GCA_021783525.1 Pseudomonadota bacterium | reverse complement strand
ACAACGGGAACCGGCGAAGCGATGATCTGCTTGATGATCTGGCGCATGGACGTATCCAGCCCGCCCGGCGTGTCCATCTTCAGTACGACCAACCGGGCCGATTCCGCTGCGGCCGATTTGAGCCCGCGCACGATGTAGTCGGCAGTGCCGGGACTGATGGCGCCGTCCACGTTGAGTACGACCACCACAGGCGCAGGTGCAGCCAGACATGTCCCGGCGATCAAGAACAGGCCGGACATCAGCAGCGCGATAACCTTGTTCATGATGTGCTCCTCGGGAAGCCATCGTTGACGAAATCTAAGCATGCGCCTGCGGGGCGGGATTATCAATACGTGATCCCGATGCTGTTTGAATTCCTTGCGTCCGCTGCTAGGATGATCCCATTGCAGGAGTACCGATATGACCAACCCGTCCGCTTCCAACCTGAAAACATTGCGCCTTGTGATCCATGGCCGCGTGCAGGGCGTGTTCTTTCGCCAGTCGATGCAGCGGGAAGCGCAATTCCAGGCGGTATCGGGCTGGGTGCGGAACCGCAGCGACGGCGCCGTGGAAGCGGTCGTGCACGGCGAGCCCGGCGCAGTCGACGCGATCGTGGGCTGGGCGAAACGCGGGCCGGCACAGGCCCAGGTGATGCGAGTCGAGATCGAGTCCGCTGACGGCAGTTACTCCGATTTCGAGATCATCGGTTGAGCATGAAGACGATACTCATCACCGGGGCGACCGACGGCATCGGCCTGGAGACCGCAAAGGCACTGGCGCGGCAGGGACATGAGCTGGTGCTGCATGGGCGCAACCAGAAGAAGGCGAGGAGTGCCATGGATGCCGTGCACGCCGTTGCACCCAATGCTCCCCTGGAGACAGCCTGCGCCGATCTGGGCGACCTGGCCGCCGTGGCGCGCATGGCGCAGGATTTGTCCGCGCGGCTGCCGCGGCTGGATGTGCTGATCAACAATGCGGGCGTTTACATGACCGAACGCAAGACATCGCGCGACGGGTTCGAGATGACGCTGGCGGTGAATCATCTTGCGCATTTCCTGCTGACCAACCTGTTGTTGCCGCTGCTGCAGAAGTCGGAGGCACCGCGCGTGGTCACGGTCAGCTCGATGGTGCACAAGAACGGGCATATCTCGCTCGACAAGATGAGCGGCGGGAAAAAATTCGACGGCTACCAGGCGTATGCCGATTCCAAGCTGGCCAACATGCTGTTTGCGAACGAACTGGCGCGGCGCGCCCCCTGGCTCACGTCGAACAGCCTGCATCCGGGCGTGGTCGGCACCAAGCTGCTGCACGCGGCTTTCAGCATGCAGGGGGACTCGGCAGCGAGCGGTGCGCGGACCTCGGTGTATCTGGCGACATCACCGGAAGTGGAAAAAGTGACGGGAAGATATTTCAGCAACTGCAACGTGGCGACTGCAGCGGCGCAGGGGCTTGATCAGGAACTGGCACAGCGCTTGTGGGAGTGGTCTGAGCAGGCGGTAAAAGCATATCTGCCGGAACCGACTCAGGTACGTACCGCTTAAGCCCTCCGTTCGTGGTGAGCTTGTCGAACCATGAACGGAGGTCGATCATCAATCAATGCGCCAGAGTGCATTACCTTCGACTAGCTCAGGGCGAACGGGCTTAAGCGGTGCGTCCTGATATCCCTGCCGGATCAGGCAGCCAGCTCGTATACGCGCTGCGAACGCCGGATGTCGAAATCCTGGTGCTCGCCCAGCGCAACCGCGCCGTGCCGCTGCAACTGGGCGACCAGTGCCGGGATCGCATCGGCGCCGATGCCGTAGCCCGAGAGCCGCGTCGGTACTTGCAGCGACTCGAAGAAGCGGCGGGTGTGGTCGATGGCCTGGTCGATGCGCGTATCCGCGCTGCCTTCGCGCAGTCCCCAGACGCGATCGGCGTACTGTAATAATTTCTCGCGCTTTTCTTCGCGCCGCATCTGCAGCATGGCGGGGAGTATCACGGCCAGGGTCTGGGCGTGATCCAGTCCGTGCAGCACGGTGAGTTCGTGCCCGAGCATGTGGGTCGCCCAGTCTTGCGGCACGCCGGCGCCGATCAGGCCGTTGAGTGCCAGCGTCGCGGTCCACATCAGGTTGGCGCGCACCGAATAATTCTCCGGCTCCTGCAAGGCCTTCGGCCCTTCCTCGATCAGCGTCAGCAGCAGTCCCTCGGCAAAGCGGTCCTGCACCTTGGCATCGACAGGATAGGTGAGGTATTGCTCGATCACGTGCACGAAGGCATCGACCACGCCGTTGGCGACCTGGCGCGGCGGCAGGGTGAAGGTCTTGACCGGATCGAGCACGGAAAAGCGCGGGAAGACCTGGGAACTGAGGAAGACCAGTTTGTCGTTGCTGGCACGCCGCGTTACCACGGCGCCGTTGTTCATTTCGGAGCCGGTCGCAGACAGCGTGAGCACGCAGCCGAACGGGATCGCGCTCCTGACCTTCGCCTGCCTGGCGAGGATGTCCCAGGGGTCGCCCGCAAAGGGGGCGGCAGCAGCGATGAACTTGGTGCCGTCGATCACCGAGCCGCCGCCGACCGCGAGCAGGAAATCGATCTTCTCGCGGCGTGCGAGTTCGACTGCCTGCATCAGCGTCTCGTAGGTCGGGTTGGGCTCGATGCCGGAAAACTCGAAGACCGTATAGCCCTTGAGCGCTGCCTTCACTTCGGCGAGCGTGCCGGTCTTGACGACGCTGCCGCCGCCGTAGGTGATCAGCACGCGCGCCGCCGCCGGGATCTCGCGTGCAATGTCGGCGATGCGGCCCTTGCCGAAGAGGATGCGTGTCGGGTTATGGAAAGTGAAGTTCTGCATGGGTTCGTCCTTGTGGTTCAGGTTGGGTCAACGCGGTATGGGCGTCAGTGTAGCGAGTCTGGATGCAAAGTGAAAAATGCGGCGCAGGTACTCAGATTTCACCCTCGAAGAAACAGATCATGTTGCGCCCCTGTTCTTTGGCCAGGTACATCGTCGCGTCGGCCCATTTCAGGATGTCGTCCTGGTTCAGGTCGCGGTTGATGAACACAACCACGCCGATGCTGACCGTGCAGCGATGCTCGATCACGGTATCCGTTTTCCCGTCCTTGCTGATGGTCAGCAGATAGGGGGCCGACAAGGCGGCCCGGATCTTTTCGGCAACGTTGCCGGCCAGCGCCCTGGATGCGGCCCTGTCGGCATCCAGTTCGTTGAGCACCACGACGAACTCATCGCCGCCGAAGCGCGCAACGGTGTCGCTTTCGCGGATCGATTTTTTCAGGCGGTCCGCGGCCAGGATCAGCAGCAGATCGCCCGCTTCGTGCCCGTGTGCGTCGTTCAGCGGCTTGAAGTTGTCCAGGTCCAGGAACATCACCGCGTTGTGGCAGCCGCTGCGCTTGCCTGCGGCCATGGACTGCTTCAGCCGGTCGTAAAGCAGGCGGCGGTTCGGCAGGTTGGTGAGCGAATCATGGAACGCGAGCTGGCGTACCTGTTCTTCCATTTGCTTGCGTTTGCTGATCTCCCGGGTGATGCCGTGGTATCCGGTGATCGCACCGTGTTCGTCGAACATGGCGGTGGAAAAGATCTCTCCCCAGATGGTCCTGCCGTCCTTGCAGCGATGCTGTGCCTCGAAATTGATGAAGTCCGCCTGGGTCGCGCGCGATCCGGTCGCCTTCCGCTGGCGCATGATCTCCTTGGCCGTCGCGATTCCTTCGTCGGTGAACAACTCAAACACATGATGGCCGACCACTTCATCCGCCCTGTAGCCCCTGAGCCGTTCATCCGCGGGACTGATGTAGGTCATGCGCAGTTCGCTGTCGGTCTTCCAGATCACGTCCAGCGCATCTTCCGTGAGCAGTCGATAGTGGGCCTCGCTGTCGCGCAACTTTTCGGCTGCGACGTTGCGCTCGATGGCGATGCTGGCCAGATGTGCAGTCTGCTCGATCAGGTGCAGATCGGATTCCGCCGGCCTGTGGGCTGCACGGTGATAGATGGCGAACGTGCCCAGGACCTGGCCCGTCGAGCTGCGGATGGGCTGCGACCAGCAGGCGCCCAGATCGGCCCGCGCCGCGAGTTCCGTGAAGGGCGCCCAATAGGGGTGCGTCGCGATGTCGTCGACGATGACGCGCTCCCCGGTGAATGCGGCCGTTCCGCAGGAGCCGACGCCGATGCCGATCTCGACGCTCTCGATGGCCCTGTTGTAGAAATCGGGCAGGCTGGGCGCAGCACCGGTTTTCAGGTGCATACCGTCCTTGTCCAGCAACAGGATGGTGCAAAGCATTGCGGAATCGAGCTGTTCCACTCCCCGCACGATGGTCTCGAGAATGGCGGGGAGCGGCTGATCGCCGGCCAGCAGTTCCAGCACGCGGCCGCGAAACTGTTCGAACTGCTCGGCCCGTTTGCGTTCGGTGATGTCGCGCCAGAGCGTGAGCAGGACCACCTCGCCGCCGACCGTGATCGGTGTCAGCGATATTTCGACCAGGAATTCGGAGCCGTCGGCGCGCGCATGCATCCATTCGAAGCGGTGGAAGCCGTCGCGCAGGGTGGTTGCGATCATTGCCTCGGCTTTTTCCGCGGAGGTGCGGCCATCGGGTTGATACGCGGGCGAGATGTCGCCGGGGGTGCGATCGACGAGCTGGGCTTTTGTGATGCCCCCGAGCATTTTCAGGGCGGCGGCGTTGCAGTCCACGAAACGGCCCTCCTTGAGCAGCAGGATCGGATCGCACATCCCCTCAAAAGCGCAGCGATACAGGTCGGCATTGGTGAGCGGGGATGGTGTCATGAGCTAGTCCAGCAGCCGGAAATGGAAGTAAAGGTAGATGCGCTGATTATAAGGAGATGCAGTTATCGGCACTCCCGATGCAAATACGTAGGCCCTTGGCAAGAAAAAGTTTTTGTCGGCAAACCGGCGTGTGGTTCGGAATACCGGCAGGCGCCCGACTGCAAGAAATCTACTTCTTGTTCAGCAGCGACTTGAGGTCCGCAAAGGGGTTATGGGTGGCCGTGCCGTGATTCTCCGAACCCCTGTCCCTGACCACCTCGTCCATCACGCGCGAGTGCTCATTATCGTGACAGTACAGGCACAGCAACTCCCAGTTGCTTCCATCCAGCGGGTTGTTGTCGTGGTTGTGGTCTTTGTGATGCACGGTCAGTTCGCGCAGGCGCGCGCCGGAAAACTCGCGCCCGCAGCGCCCGCAGATCCAGGGGAACAGTTTGAGCGCCCGTTCGCGGTATCCGGCCTCGCGCAGTTCGCGCTGCTTGCGCGCTTCGGCGACGACGCGGTCGAGCCGTGCGTGATCGGGAGTGGTATGTCTGGTCATGGCTGCTGGCCGGCTGAAAGTTGATATAACTATATCAGGACAGGCGTGCGCATGTACCGGCAGCAGTAGCCGCTACGCCGGAAAAACCATGCAAGAGGGAGCAGTAATGTCGGCGGTGAAAGGCGGTGCGGAGAATTATGACAACTTCAGCTGCGACTTCGATTTTCGGCCGGGGGCTGCGGGAGGAATGAATCCGGCCAGACGGCAACTGATCCCCTCGATCTTCCTGCCCTTTTCGAACCTGGTCGAATGGCACACCATGATCTCGCCCTTGGCTGCCAGTTCCGACAGATGGATCCGCACTTTGGCCAGCGAGATGCCCGTCGCTTCGGCGATGTCGGTATCGAGCCGTTCGCCGTGCGCTTTCAGGTATTGCAGGATTTCTTTCATAGGGTCATTACCACACCAGCCATATAGCTTGAGGCTCCAATGTACAGGTATGGAAGGCATAGGACAAATCTAAATGCAGTCCAAAGCCGGTTTTTCTGGCCGGCCATGGGCTTTTGGGCGGGTAGTGGGCCGGTGCGCGGCATAAATCGCTGCCTATTCAGCCGATTCCGGCGCTCACCATTTCAACAGCGCTTTCCCCAGCCACAGGCCTGCCACCCCGATGACGAGCATGGGCAGGTAGTGCCACTCGACGAGATGCGCGATGGAGTTTGTATCTTCGTGCAGTCTCAGCCACAGCGCCCCCACGCTGAAAGCGGAGAGCAGGGCCGCACTGCCGGCGAGCCGGTAGTGCGTGCTGGCAAATTTGCGCAGGGAATAGAACGCCCATGCCGCGGGCAGCAGCGTCATCAGCGCGATGCTGAGGGTGCACTCGAAGCTGTGTACGGGCAACGGCGAGGGCGGGTTGTCGGCCCGCCAAGCCAGGAACATGACGCCCAGGAACAGCGCGAAAGCGGCGACGGGCGCGAACGCCAGGCGGCGTTTCTGGTGCAGGTCGGGAAACGCCAGCAAGGCGGTGCTGAGGGAGGTGACGATGAACACGCCGAGCAGCGCGGCGATCTCGGCGGCGAACCAGGTGTGGTGGAAGCGATCTAGCAGATCCGGACGCGGCCCGGAGATTGCCAGCGCGAGCGCAAGGTAGACTGCCGCCGCGCCCATCCATTGGAAACACAGCAAGAACGGGTGCGGCGCGGGTTTTACCGCCGCCGCATCCTGCGCAAGTGCCGTCACGAGATCGTCGATATTTGCCATTATCTTTCCAGCTTCTTTCTCAATACCTTGTAGGCGCGGTGCGCAGCGACCTTGACCGCAGACTCGGTCATGCCGGTTTTCTCGGCCACTTCCCGGGCGGTGTAACCGTCCTGGTGCAGGAAGCGCAGGATCATCGCCTGTTTCTCGGGGAGTTTATCCACTTCCCCGCTGATGGATTCGTATGACATCAACGATTCGGTTACAGGGTCGAGCAAATATTCTTCGAGCTCGTCGAAATCGAGGGCATGGCGCAACTGGTCGGAATAGTGGACGCGCAGATGATCCTGCAGGCGGAACCTGGCGATGGCATACACCCATGGCCTGTAAGGGCGATTGCCGTCATAGGTATGGCGGGCTTTATGGATGGAGAGCAGAATCTCCTGCATCAGGTCATCCACTTCACTGGCGATACTCATGCGCTTGGCGAGGAACGGGCGCAACAGGCGCGTGGTCTCATGCAACAGCGCGGCGTAGGCGCGCTGGTCCCCGGCCAGCGACCGCCGCATCAATGTTTCCAGATTGTCGTTCTGTTCCGTCACGGGGATTCCGGAGATTTTTGTAACTATTTATCGAGCAGCTTCGAATATACGTGCGAATGGATGAATCATAACTGGTTTGGGTTCTCCTATCGAACGAGACTAATTTACAGGAGGCAACATCATGCAACGCAGACAATTCTTGATGGCTTTATCCGGTATGGCTTTGACGTATTCGACGCGCTCCAATGCGGGAGCGCCTGCGGACAAGGTGACCGTGATGCAGTTTTCCGATGATGGCAAGCCGCTCGGGCCGGCCACCCTGGCCAAAGTGAACAAGGATGCCGAGTGGAAGCAACGCTTGTCGCCGCTGGCCTACGAAGTGACGCGCCAGCAGGGCACGGAGCGCGCGTTCTCCCAGCCCGGCTACGACAGGCACGAACCCGGACTGTATCGCTGCGTGTGCTGCGACAACGCACTGTTCGACGCCGCCACCAAATACGATTCCGGCACCGGCTGGCCCAGCTTCTGGCAGCCGATCGCGGCGGAGAACGTGCGCAACATCACGGACCGCATGTTCGGCATGACACGCACCGAAGTGCGCTGCGCCCTGTGCGATTCGCATCTGGGCCATGTGTTCGACGACGGTCCCGCGCCGACCGGGCTGCGCTACTGCATGAACACGGTGGCGCTGCGCTTCGTGCCCAGACCCAAATAAACCCTGGCCACTTGGTGAGTTAACAAATACGCCGCCGTTCGTGGTGAGCTTGTCGAACCATGAATGGCCCCAAGCTCACCACGAACGGCTGTGCCACGATGGATAATTCAACAATTA
>JAJXTT010000067.1:4430-7833 GCA_021783525.1 Pseudomonadota bacterium | reverse complement strand
CGAGGAGGAACGGCGTGCCGTCAATCGCCGCATCGCGTTGCTGCAGCGTAAACAATCCGTCTTGTGAGCCGGATATAATCGCGCCCTTCGACAAGCTCAGGGCGAACGGCTCTGGTCAATTCTCTATCGGACACTCTTAATATAAATGGACACACTACTGCTGCTGAAAGCCGCCATCCTCGGCGTCGTCGAAGGACTTACCGAATTCCTGCCCATCTCGAGTACCGGCCACCTGATCCTGGCCGGCGACCTGCTGAACTTCAACGACGAGAAGGGCAAGGTGTTCGAGATCGTGATCCAGTTCGCGGCCATCCTGGCGGTATGCTGGGAATACCGCGCAAAGATCCTGACCGTGGTCGGCGGCTTGGCGAACGAGCGCCCCGCGCAGCGCTTTGCAACCAATCTCGTCATTGCCTTCCTGCCTGCGGCTGTATTGGGAGTGCTGTTCGCCACCAAGATCAAGCAGTACTTGTTCGCGCCGGTGCCCGTGGCGCTGGCATTCATCGTCGGAGGCGTGGTCATCCTGTGGGCGGAGAAACGCAAGCACCGGATCGCTTTTGAGACCGTGGACGACATGACCTGGCAGGAAGCGCTGAAAGTAGGCTGCGCGCAGACGCTGGCGCTGATCCCGGGTACGTCACGCTCGGGCGCGACCATCATCGGCGGCTTGTTGTTCGGGCTGTCGCGCAAGGCGGCGACGGAGTTTTCGTTTTTCCTTGCTATCCCTACCCTGTTCGGCGCAACGGTCTACGAGGTGGTCAAATACCGCCATCTGTTCCACTCGGATGATCTCGGCATGTTTATCGTGGGCAGCATCGCTTCATTCATCAGCGCCTTCCTGTGCGTGCGCTGGCTGCTGCGCTTTATCAGCCGGCACGATTTCACGGCGTTCGCCTGGTATCGCATCGCCTTTGGCCTGATCGTGCTTGCGACCCATTACAGCGGCATGGTGAATTGGTCGGCCGCGTAAAAAAGCCCGCGATGCGGGCTTGTTAATGATCTGCCGGTCAGTTCTGCGGTCAGCTCTGTTCCCATGGCAGGCCGGAAACGCGCCAGCCGTTCAGTACATTGCGCTGGTTGCTGGGGCTTCTGTCGCCTTCAAAGCCTTCCAGGACGTTGTAGCAGTCATGGTATCCGGCCTGGGTGGCGACCGTGGCCGCACCCTGTGAACGATGGCCGCTACGGCACAGGAACATGACCAGAGCCTCTTTGCTGACCTGCTGTTCCAGCGCTGCAAGAAAGTTGGGATTCAGCTTCATGCCGGGATAGGTGGCCCATTCGATTTCCACTGCACCGGGAACGCGCCCAACCCAGTCGATCTCCGCGCGTGTGCGCACATCGACCAGCTTCGCGCCCGGGGCGGTGCGCATCAACTCATGCGCTTCCTGCGGCGTCAGTGCGCCTGCGTAGGGCAGGTTCAGATCTTTCGCGCGCTGTTGCGCGACATTCAAAATTTCGGTGATCTTTCCCATTTCGTTTACCTGTGTTTATCCTTTAACATGCCGGTGCTATCCTGCGCGGCACGGTTGCATACTATCCCAACAACCATGAAAAATCACACACCATCTCACTCCCACGACAAGTCCGCTGCGTTCGAGCCCGCCCATCCGGTAAGGTTCGCCGCCGCGCGCAAAAGTACCTGGGTGAGTATCTTCGTCAATCTCGCGTTGACGATATTCCAGGTACTGGCCGGCTTTTTCGGCAAGTCGCAATCGCTGATGGCTGACGGCATGCATTCCCTGGCCGATCTGCTTTCCGATGTGCTGGTGCTGTTCGCCAACAGGCACGGAAGCAAACACGCCGATGCGGAGCACCCTTATGGACATGCGCGCATCGAGACTGCCGCTTCGCTGATTCTGGGTGCGAGCCTTGCTGCCCTCGGCATCGGCTTGCTCATTGCCGCCGGGATGCGCCTGCAGCATCCGGAACAGGTCCAGGCTGTGCATCCCGTGACGTTGTGGGTGGCCATCGTTGCGCTCGCCGCCAAGGAAGGGATGTTCCGCTACATGCTTGCGGTGGCACAGCGCGTGCGTTCGCAGATGCTGGTGGCGAACGCCTGGCACGCCCGTTCCGACGCCGCTTCTTCGCTTGTGGTCATTATCGGCATCGTCGGCAACTTGCTGGGCTATGTCTTTCTCGATCTGGTCGCAGCCGCTGTCGTCGGCGTAATGATCGCTTATATGGGTATCCAGTTCGCAAAGGACGCCCTGACCGAACTGATCGATACCGGACTGGACGAAGCCGAAGTACGCGCCATCCGCAACACATTGAAGGCGGTGCCCGGCGTCATCGGGCTGCATGAATTGCGCACGCGCAAGATGGCGGACAACGCCCTGGTGGACGCGCACATTATCGTCGATCCCAGGATCAGCGTCTCGGAAGGGCATTACATCGCCGAAGCGGCGCGCAGCGCGGTGCTGAAGCGCCACCATGTGGTGGATGTGATGGTACATATCGATTCGGAAGACGATGCCCAGGCCCGGCCGAACTCCCATTTGCCGCAACGCCACCTGCTGCTGGCGCACCTTGCCAATCGCCTGGGTGTTGCGCTGCCGCCCTCCACCCGAATCGTGCTGCATTATCTGGGAGGGAGGGTCGAGGCGGAGCTTCTTTTCGACACGCAGATACATCTGGACGAGTTGCGCAACAAGTGCGTGGCGATCACCGCAAACGACCCGTATTTTCGGAGCATCCACCTCTACCAATGTGACGCACCATTCTAGTGCGCCTGATCCCGGTTCGCCCCATTGCTGGGCACGAGTTGAATGCCCATCAATGCGGCAAATATGGCACAATGCACTTCTTGGGGGTTTTTGTTAGTGGCACGGTTTCTGCTGCTTCCAGTTCCGTCGTACCAACCGTTTTGTTTCACTATTAAAGCATCGTCTTAATTTTTCCTGGGAGATTCGAGTATGTCTAAATCAGCCGCCGACGTTCTGAAGTTAGTCAAGGAACAAGGCATCAAATTCGTGGATTTTCGTTTCACAGACACCCGCGGCAAGGAACAGCACGTCGGCGTTCCCATCAGCGCTTTCGGCCAAGATAAATTCGAAGAAGGCCATGCTTTCGACGGTTCTTCCATCGCTGGCTGGAAAGGCATCCAGGCTTCCGACATGCTGTTGATGCCGGATCCGGACTCGGCTTACGTCGACCCCTTCATGGACGAACCCACCCTGATCCTGTCCTGCGACGTGATCGAGCCATCCGACGGCAAGGGTTATGACCGTGACCCGCGCTCCATCGCCAAGCGCGCCGAAGCCTACCTGAAGTCTTCCGGCCTGGGCGACACCGCCTACTTCGGCCCGGAACCCGAATTCTTCATCTTCGACTCCGTGAACTGGGAAGTGAACATGTCCGGTTCCTTCTGCAAGGTAAATTCCGAAGAAGCAGCCTGGTCCTCCGC
>JAJXTT010000067.1:0-4330 GCA_021783525.1 Pseudomonadota bacterium | reverse complement strand
AACCGCTCCGCGTCTATCCGTATCCCTTACGTGCAAAGCGACAAGGCACGCCGTATCGAGACCCGCTTCCCGGATCCGACCGCTAACCCGTACCTGGCCTTCACCGCATTGATGATGGCCGGTCTGGACGGCGTTCAGAACAAGATCCACCCCGGAGATCCTGCCGACAAGAACCTGTACGACTTGCCGCCGGAAGAAGATGCGAAGATCCCAACCGTGTGTTCAAGCCTGGAGCAAGCGCTGGAATACCTGGACAAGGATCGCGAGTTCCTGACTCGCGGCGGTGTTTTCTCCAATGACTTCATCGACGCCTATATCGCTCTGAAGATGGAAGAAGTCACCCGCTTCCGCATGACGACCCACCCGGTCGAATACGACATGTACTACAGCCTGTAAGTTTTCAGGTCGGTAAAAGGTAAAAGAGACGGGGCCTTCATGGCTCCGTCTCTTTTTGGGGCGGTCTTCTCAGCGCTTCCCCGTTAACCTATACTCTCCTCATCGAAACCCGGGTACAGCCATGAAACTACGTCATCTGTCCGTTTTATGTTGCTTGGCGACATTTGCTGCCGGCGCCCATGCAGATATCTACAAGCGCGTGGATGAGGATGGCCATGTTACGTATTCCAGCGTTCCCATCAAGGGGGCGAAGAAACTCCATCTCGAACCGCTGCCGACCATGGCGCCGCCTGCAAAGCCGCGCAACAGCGATGCGTCGTCGGATTTCCGCGTGAATTCAGAAACCCAGAATCGCCGCGACAATGCCCGCCGCAAGATACTGGAAGACGAATTGGCGACCGAACAGAAGGCGCTCGAGGATGCCCGCGCCAAGCTGAAGGACAGCCAGAGTTTTCCGGAAATGCTCAAGGACGCCAGCGGGCAACCGCAGCCAGATCCTGCAAAACTCAAGGAGAAAGTGGACAATTTGCAGGAAGATGTGAGTTCGCACGAAAAGAATATCGAAGCACTTAAAACCGAGCTTTCCCACCTCAATTAGCAAACTGCATGGCATGTTTTCTGCTTTGTAGACAGTCATGTCAACCGCTAATCTTCCCTCGCTGGAACATCTCTCCACTGCGATCATCCTGCTGGATGACGAATCGCGCATCGCCTATATTAACCCTGCAGCCGAGCACCTGTTCGGACTGAGCAACACCAACCTGATCGGCCATCCGCTGCAATATGCTTTCAGCTCCACCGAGCAGCTGTTCGGAACCATCCAGTACGCGCTTGCCAGCCATGCCAGTCACATCGAGCATGAGCTGACGCTCGGCACACACGCGACCGGGAACAAGCTGCACCTGAGCTGCACCGCCACTCCGCTGCAGTTGAGTCCTTACGCATTGTTGCTGGAATTCCATACCATCGACCGGCCGCTGAAATTGGCGCGCGAAGAACAGATGCTGGACCAGACCCAGGCCAACCGCCTGTTGTTGCGCAATCTGGCGCACGAGATCAAGAACCCGCTGGGGGGCATACGCGGCGCGGCGCAGTTGCTGGAACAGGAACTGGAAAAACCCGCCTTGCGCGAATACACCCAGGTGGTCATTCAGGAAGCCGATCGTTTGCGGTCCCTGATGGAAAAATTGCTCACCCCGCAACACGCGCCCCATTTCAGTGCGCTCAATATTCACGAAGTCCTCGAACGCGTACGCAGTGTGGTTCTGGCCGAACTGCCTGAGGGGCTTCTTATCCAGCGCGATTACGACCTGAGCCTGCCGGAACTTCACGGCGACAAGGAGCAACTCATCCAGGTCGTGCTCAACATCGTGCGCAACGCGGCGCAGGCCATGCACGGAAAAGGGAAAATCCTGTTGCGCACACGCATTACCCGCCAGGTCACCCTGATGAAAAAACTGCATCGCCTCGCGGTGATGGTGCAGATCATCGACAACGGCCCCGGCATTCCCACCCATTTGCGGGACAAAATATTCTACCCGCTGGTCTCCGGCCGCGCCGACGGCCACGGGCTTGGACTGACACTGGCCCAGGATTTCGTCAGCCAGCATCAGGGCAGCATTGAATTTGAAAGCGAACCCGGTCGTACCTGCTTCACAGTGATACTGCCGCTCACACATTTAGGGAAACAAACATGACCAAACCTGTCTGGATCATCGACGACGACCGCTCAATCCGCTGGGTACTGGAAAAGGCGCTCGCCCGGGAAGAGATCGAATACAAGAGTTTTGCCTCTGCCGACGAGGCACTGCAGGAACTTCCGGGCAACCTGCCGCAGATGGTGATCAGCGACATCCGCATGCCCGGCAGCTCGGGACTGGAATTGTTGCAGAGACTGCGCAACGATCATCCCAACCTGCCCGTCATCATCATGACCGCCTATTCCGATCTGGAAAGTGCGGTGTCGGCTTTTCAGGGCGGTGCGTTCGAATACCTGCCCAAGCCCTTCGATGTGAATCACGCGGTCGAATTGATACGGCGCGCGTTGGAACAAAGCCAGCGCAAGAACACCCAGTCGGATGATGCGCAGGCCGCCCCGGACATCCTCGGCCACGCCCCCGCCATGCAGGAAGTGTTTCGCGCCATCGGGCGCCTGGCCCAATCCAACGCCACCGTACTCATCAACGGCGAATCCGGCACCGGCAAGGAACTGGTCGCACAGGCCTTGCACCGCCACAGCCCGCGCGCGGACAAGCCCTTCGTTGCCATCAACACTGCGGCCATTCCAAAGGACCTGCTGGAATCGGAACTGTTCGGTCATGAGCGCGGCGCCTTCACCGGCGCCACCACGACCCGCCACGGGCGTTTCGAACAGGCCGAGGGCGGCACGCTGTTCCTCGACGAGATCGGCGACATGCCGGCCGAATTGCAGACCCGCCTGCTGCGCGTTTTGTCGGACGGGAATTTCTATCGCGTCGGCGGTCACCAGCCGATCAAGGCCAACGTGCGCATCATCGCGGCCACGCACCAGAATCTGGACGAGCGCGTGAAGCAGGGTCTGTTCCGTGAAGACTTGTTCCATCGCCTGAATGTCATCCGCCTACGCCTGCCGCCTCTGCGCGAACGGCGCGAGGACATCCCGTTGCTGGCGAAATACTTCCTGCAGAAGAGTGCGAAAGAACTGGGCGTCGAACAAAAGACGCTGAGCGATGCCGCACTAAGCTACCTCGCCGCCCAGGACATCCCGGGCAACGTGCGCCAACTGGAGAACCTGTGCCACTGGCTCACCGTCATGACGCCTACGCGCATGGTGGAAATCGCCGATCTTCCCGCGGAATGGCGCGACACCCACGCCAGCACCGCGCTCAATCAGGACTGGCGCGCTGCGCTTGCACAGCAGGTTGCGCTCGCCCTGCAGCGCAACGAACCCAACATCCTCGATACCCTCACCAAGCAATTCGAAAGCACGCTCATTACCCAGGCTTTGCAGCATACCGGCGGACGCCGTATCGACGCGGCAACCTTGCTCGGCATGGGACGCAATACCTTGACGCGCAAGATCCAGGAATTGGGACTGGATGGCGCAAACGAATAGAACAGCGGATCAGCCGTTATTGCCACACTCCGATGATCGGTTGCACATGGGCGCTTTCATTCAGGCTGGGCAGGCCGTACATCTCTGAAAGCGTGCGCAGGATGTTGTAGTGGTTGATGCGCTGGGCACTGCTGCCGCGCCTGGCCATGGGACCGATCATGATGGTCACGATATGGTTGTTCGCGGTGCCATCGTCTTCATCCCACGTCAGGATCAGCAGGCTATTGTGCGTCGCCGCCCATTGCAGATAAGGCTCGATATGCCGCTTCAGCCAGTCGTCGCCCTGCGCGATGCTGCCGTCGTGCATGTCGTTGCGCTGGTCGGGTATCACGAGCGCGACCGTGGCGAGGTTCTCGAAACGTTGCGGGAATGCGCTGTATGGCTGATTCAGCTGCTTCAGTTCCTTCCAGTTGGCCAGCGGATTGTGTTTGCGCATGTACGCACCGTACATGCAACCTTCGTAACCGGCCTCCGGCATCGACTCGGCATAAGTGGCAAAGCTGTATCCCTTTGCCTGCAACGCGGCGGCCAGATTGTCGCCGCCCAGATCAAGCGGACAGACGTCGCTGGTGATGGCGCGCGTCGTTCCTGTGAACAATGCCAGGTAATTGGGCTGGCTCGGGTGCGCCACGCCGTAGGACTGCGTGAACAGCAACCCGCGCTGGGCCAGCGCGTTGATATAGGGCGCCTCGTGGTTGCCGATGATCTGCGTAAACGATTTGTTTTCTTCGATCACGATGACGACGTGATCCGGGCGCGGCAGCTCGCCGGCGATCACGGGCTGCGCAAACAGCAGCGACAACAGCCAGTAATGCTTCACGCGACTTCCGCGACGACAGG
>JAJXTT010000066.1 GCA_021783525.1 Pseudomonadota bacterium | reverse complement strand
TGTGGATGGCGTTCACGATGTTGCGGAGTTTTTCCTGCATCAGCGAGAGATTGTTCAGCAAGCTTCCGGGACGAGCCTGCCCGATCTCCACGTCCAGATTCCCGGCCGCGATGACAGCCATTGCTGCACTGGCCTGTGAAGGCTCTCCGCCGAGAGGGGCCACGACCATGGATTCGATCAGCAATCCTACCAGCACGCTGAGTATCAGGGCGAGCGCAAGGCCGCCGCCGATGATGATCGCGGCAGTGGTCAGGGCACCTTCGCGCAACTCGGATCTCGGGTAGGCTGCGTACACCTTGTAGCCCCAGCCGGCAACATCACGCGAGTCCACATTCCATCCCGCAGGAACAGACTTGATGGTGGCTTCGGCCTGTTCGGGTGGGACGCCTTGCGTGCTGAACCGGACTTTGCCCTTGCCATCCACCAACGCCAGGAAGCCGGTTTTCAGAATTCTTGCCTGTCCTACCGCAGCTTCCACACTGCCGAGCGACGCTTCATAACCAACGTAATATATGCCGATCAATTTGTTCTGGCTGTCCGTCATCGGCTTGTAGATGGTGAAAAAAGGATTGCCCAGAATATCGACCACGCCTTCATATGCCCGATTGTCCATGATGGCCGCAAATGCGGGACCCACCGGGTCCAGAACGGTGCCGACAGCCCTGGAGCCATCCTGTTTCTTGACGTTGGTCGTGATGCGTACAAAAGAGCCGTCAGATTTGGAGAAGATCGTTGCCGTTCCGCCGGCAAGCTGGGTGACCTTGTCCACGATGCGGAAATTGCCGGCCTGTGCCTCTTTGCCAAAGGAGATGTTGGGCGCGCTCACGCCGGGTACGATAACCAGGGAATCTCCAGCCGATGCCGGCCCGGCCGCGCTGGAAATATCCTCCAGGATATTCATGGCGGCAGTCGTTTTCGTTGTCATCAAACGAGCCGATTCCTGGAGCAGTCGCTGCACTGAATTCAGGTCGGATTCGACTTTCTCCGTCGCCGCCTTGTTCTGTTCATTGTAGACATTGAATGCCAGCGCTACGGCGCCGAGAATGATCAGCACGATCGTCGGTGCCACGACAGATCCGATGATTTTTGTCTTAAAGCTCATTGCCATATGTCGTTCCTTTATGGTTAATCCGTCGTCTGGTTGATCTGGTGTATCAACAAAGTGAATTCTTCGGCGAGATCGTTCCGCTCTGTATAGAGCAAATGCAAGATCGGCTTGAGTGCGGTTTTGAGACCGGCGACTGAATCGGCGCTCTGTATGGAGCGGGCAAACTGCAGATTCTCGGGAAAGTGATTCAGGCAGAAGTCACCGAGGGAAAATTGCGCCTCGATGAAATCCACGTTATCTGCAAGTCTCCATGACTGATTTGGAGTGAAAGGCGTATTGTCATTCGAGCTTCCCATCCCTGCTCCCGGATATTTTTTCTGATCGATAGTAAATGAAATGAATCCAACCGCCCGTCCCGGATCATCACGCCAATTCTACATTAAGTGCCGCATTGCCGTAGTAATCCATCCCAAAGAAATTCTGCATCGGGCTCGACAGCACCAACAACTGCAGATCAATGCCTGATGGCGTTTCAGCTATATGGGTATCGGAGATCGGGTCATGCTTCTGACGCCGTCCGATCCGGATCGGCAAGGAGCACATGGGATCCTGCCTATAACCTGAAACGGTTTACAAGATTTTGAAGGTTGGATGACATCTGTTCCAGGTTGGTGGCAGCCCCGGCGAGATGAGCGATGACCGATGTATTCTCTTCTGTCATCAGCGCAATCGTTTCGACGTTGCCGGCTATTTCGTTGCTGGCGACACTTTGCTCCTTGGTGGCTGCGCTTATTTCGGTGACCATCACAAGCGTGTTGCGTGTTTCCTGGCGTATCATCCCCAGCGACTCCCGCGCGCGGTCCGCCAGAACGACTCCGGACTGAACCTGATCCTGGCTTTCGTTCATGTTGAGCGTGGCGTCATCGATCTGGTGCTTGATGCCGTCGATCATGGCCGATATCCGCAATGTTGCCGCGCCGGTGCTTTCGGCCAGCTTGCGCACCTCGTCCGCCACCACGGCAAATCCGCGCCCCTGTTCACCGGCGCGCGCTGCCTCGATGGCGGCATTCAGTGCCAGCAGATTGGTCTGGTCGGCCACTTTCTTGATCACCTGGACGATCTCGCTGATCTCTTTCGAGTGCTCGCCGAGCGAGGCGATCACTTGCGACAGATTCCTGACCGAATCGGCGATCCTCGATATCTCTTTCGAGGCATCCTGGACAATTCGTTCCCCTTCTTCCGACAGGGCACTGGTCTTGATTGAATTCGCCTCGGTCGAGCTGGCATGATCTGCGACATGATTGATGCTGACTGTCACTTGTTCGACTGCGGCGGCCGTTGTGGTCGCCGCCTCGCTCTGGCGCCTGGAACTGCTGGCCACCTTCTCGGTATTGACTGCCAGCTCGGTTGCCGCACCGGCGACGGCTTCGGACGCCTTGGTCAGGCCGGTGATGAATCCGCCGAATTCTGCCGATATTTTGTTGATGCCCCGGGCCAGCGCCAACACCTCGTTGCCGGAATCATTTCGATACGCCAGTTCCTGGCCCACGAATAGCGCTCCAATGATCTCTCCCTGTGCCGATTTCACGGGTTCGTAGTGGGTCATGTAGGTCTTGCCGAAGAGCTGGGCAATCCCGGTAAAGATCTCACCCTTGTACAGCTTCTGGTACGCCGCACCAGTGCTGTCGAGCATGGTGCCAACGACGCGCGAACCGTCCGGCTTTTTCAGCGAAGTTGCAATCCGCACCAAGTCCTTGCCCCGCATCGCAAAAATGGTGGCAACGCCGTTATTGCTTTCCGTGAATCTGTCGACGATTTTTGTTTCCAGGTTGAGCGTAGTCTGTCCGCAACGCAAAGCAGGCACGCGAATCTTGCCGACGGTGACCGGGGTATCCGGGTCTAGTGAGAATGCTCCACTGAAATTCCCCGCAAAATCCTTTGCCAGTTTTTCTGTCCTGGCCGCCAACTCCGGGTCGGCGTCGGTTTTGACCGGTGCAGCCCAAGGGATATTGATGCTCAGATCCCCCCTGCCCAGTGATGAAACTGCCGTGACCAATTCCCCCAGCTGGCGGATGCGGTAATGCAACAGTCTGTCAAAAAGAAACGTGGCCAGCAGTGCGACCGCTATGCATGTTACCGCCCACGCCGCAAAGGATATGGTCTCGAACAGACTGCCGACACCGGCCAGCGCGAGCTCGGACAGCAGCAACAAGCAAAGAAAGGAAAGCCGTATTTGCCAGCTGATGGATAGATTTTCGCTGTGTTTGAACAAGGTATAGCCCTCAATTCGAATCAACTTGTCATGCAAAAAACCAGTAGCGGCCTGTCCGGATCGCCGCACGGACCTTGACTGTATCGGCAAGGAATCGATTTCATTGATGGGAAGAGAAAGGAAATTCTCCCCTAATTGCCTAATTTACAATGCTTACTTGTGCGAAGGTCTGCACCTGGCTGCAGATCCGGCGGCTTCGTATGGAAATTGCCTATGGGGCAGGTATGGGCGGTGCCTGAGCGCGGCCCGGTGCAGTCGGCGGCCGGACGCCGCAAGCATCCGGCCGAAAGAATGAATGACGGTGGCAACTGCGCTACGGGCGTTGCGCCAGCCTGGACGTGATGAACTTCCATTCGGAAGGGTCAACTGGCGTGATGGAAAGTCGGTTGCCACGTTGAAGGGTGCGGAGATGCTCCAATTCCGGATGCTTGCGCAATTCGTCTATTGAGATCAGCGCAATTTTCTTTACCAGCTTCACATCCACGTTGAACCAGCGCGGTGTCTCCTGCGTGGCCTTGGGGTCGAAATATTTACTTTTTTTGTCGAATTGTGTCGCGTCGGGATAGGCCGTGCTGTTGACCTGCGCGATACCGGCGATGCCCGGCTCCTTGCAGTTGGAATGGTAGAACAGCACACCGTCGCCGACCTGCATCTGGTCGCGCATGAAGTTGCGCGCCTGGTAGTTGCGCACGCCATACCAGGCCACGGTTTGATCGGGCAAGGCAGCAAGGTCGTCTATGCTGCAATCGCCGGGCTCCGATTTCATCAACCAGTATCTCATTTCAAACTCGCCGCAAAGAAAATGCGGCTTGCGCCGCATTTTGAATGGAGTCCCCCGCCTGTGCCGTTGACCCAATATCTTGAACCGGGGTTCAAGAGGGTCGGTTCCCGGTTACATCAGGTGCGTCCGCGGGGGACGCTCACAACAGTAACTTTAATGGGTCGCAACCTAAGCATTAGCTCATTGGTTCAAAGAATTATGAGTCTGACGAACACCGCAGGGGACAAACTAGAACAACTCATCCTGTTCCGCTAACGTCGCGTCGATGGTTGCCTGCATGGAGTCCATTCTACGCTTGAATTCGGCGAGGTCAAATCCCCCGCCAATGCGTGTGGTGAGCAGTTCGTGGGTGATGTTGAGCGCGGCCATGATGGCGATGCGCTCGATGGACGCAATCTTGCCGGCGTCGCGTATCTCGCGCATCTTTTTGTCCAGATAAGCAACGGCATCGAGCAGTTCGGCACGTTCGTCTTCGGGGCACGCGACTCGCAGCTCGCGATCTAGGATGGTCACATCCAGTGAACTGATCTTGCTCATTGCTCATCCTCGGGAAGCTGGGACAGGAGGTTTTCCAATCGTTGCGCCGCCTCGTTGACCTTGTCCTGGTTTTTTCGTTGCTGGCTCAGCGATGCTGCGATTTCCTGGCGCAGTTGCATGTTTTCGGCGCGCAAACGCTGGGTGAGTTGCACCAATTGGGCCAATTTTTGGTCAAGGACGTCGAGTTCGCTATGCATGCCCGAACTATAAATTTAAAAAGCCTGTTAAGTCAATTGGTAACAGTGTGTTTTGCAAGTGCTTTGGAATTTTCTTGGCTAAGCTCTGGTAGAATGTGTGCTGCTTCAAGGTGCAGAAAGGTGAGAGCCTTTCAGTTAAACGGGAAACAGGTGAGGAGGCATTAACTCCAAAGCCTGTGCTGCCCCCGCAACGGTAAGCAAGTGTGGATTTGCCAATCGGCCACTGTGATTAATCATGGGAAGGCGGTGAATCAAGACTTGTGAGCCCGGATACCGGCCTTGAGCGAGGTTCAGGAAATGCTGCGGGAGGCGCATGGATGCTCGTTCTTCAAAGGTCATCTTTTCTCTCGCTGCATTCCTGATTTTGTTCAATGTTCCAACGGGGACGCTTGGAACTTAAAATTGGGAAGCATCATGAAACAAAAACACCTTTTTACCGCATTACTTTGCGCAATCACCCCCCTGGCGCACGCCGCAACCGACAGTCTGGACGAAGTGGTCGTTACGGCCACACGCATGCCGCAGTCTCTGGACAGGACCATTGCGGATACCACCGTTCTGAACGAGCAGGATATACGGAACTCCGGCGCAACGGATGTGCCGACGCTGCTGCGGTCCGTGGCGGGAGTCGAGGTCGCCCAGTCCGGTGGATTGGGCGCGCAGTCCGGCATTTTCATGCGCGGGACGAATTCCAATCAGGTACTGGTCCTGATTGATGGCGTACGCGTCGACTCCGCCACGACGGGATCAACCGCACTTGAGCACATCATGCTGGACAGCATCGAGCGCATCGAGGTGGTGCGCGGCAACGTCAGCAGTCTGTACGGCTCCGAGGCCATCGGAGGCGTGATCCAGTTGTTCACCAAGCATGGATCGGGCGCACCCGCCTTCAACGCCAGCGCGGGACTCGGCAGTTACGGCACGCAACGCCTATCAGCCGGGATTTCCGGAGAGGTGAACGGCACGTCGTTCAATGTGAATGCAGGCAGAGTCAAGACCGACGGTGTGTCGGCGATCAATCCGCTGCTCGGGCCGGGAGCAAATCCGAACAATAACGGCTACGACAACAACACGGTCGACGCGCAGGTCAAACATGCGATCAACGCGGATCACGCATTGTCCGCGTCCGTGTTCAGCACGCGCGGCAATACCTCGTTCGACAATCCGTATAATCCGGCCGTCACCGACGTCAACAACACCGTCGAGAGCATCGACAAGTACTCGCTGGCTTCCGACGACCAGCTCACTGATATCTGGCACAGCCAGGTGCGCCTCGCGCAAGGCATTGACGATAGCCATACCTATCTCAACGGCGCACCTGCCTATCGTTACAGAACCCAGAACAATCAACTGGCCTGGCAGAACAATTTCAAGGTTGCGGACGGTCAGCAATTGAGTGTGTCCGCGGAACACCTGGGCCAGTCGGTCAACTCCGACACGATGTACACGCAAGTCAGACGCAATGTGAACAGCGTGCTGGGCGGTTACACGGGAGACTATGGCGCACACCAAATCCAGCTCAACCTGCGCCAGGATGACTATTCGGATTTCGGTACGGCCAACACCGGTTTGCTGGGTTACGGCCTGGCGTTCGCAGACAGCTGGCGCGCTACGGCCACCGTCAGCAGCGCCTTCAAGGCTCCCACGTTCAACGACATGTATTACCCGTTGACGTTCGGTTATCAAGGCAATCCGAACCTGAAGCCGGAGCGTTCGCACAATAGGGAGGTCGGGCTGCATTATGCAGCGTATGGACAGCATATCGATGCGGTGTATTTCGATAACCGTATCAGCGACCTGATCGCGAACAACGCCGGATTCACGACCGTCGTGAACATCAACCAGGCCCAAATCACCGGCCAGGAACTAAGTTATGCCGGCGATTTCGGCGAGAGTCATTTGAAAGCCAATGCCACCTTCCAGGATCCTCGCGACGTTGCTACCAACGCGGTGCTGCTGCGTCGAGCCCGGGAATTTGCGAGCATTGCAGCGACTCGCGATTTTGCGGCGTGGAGCCTGGGAGCCGAGGTGCGTTATAGCGGTGCGCGTCAGGATGTCAATTACTATAACTATCCTTCTACTGCGGTCACGCTTCCAAGTTACTCGTTGCTCAATCTGACCTCGAGCTACAGTATCGACAAGCATTTCAGCCTGAACGCGCGCGTGGACAATCTGTTCAACCGCATTTATTCCGAGGTGTACAGCTACAACACGCTGGGCCGCACCTTGTTCGTCGGGTTGAGCTACCGCTAAGGGGCCGGTCGGTCGGGGCGGCGGCTGTCGCCCGCCCCGGCCTTTTCTGTTAAAGTTCGCGCCAATTCTTGATTGGCGCGAACATATTTAGGGAGGCAACATGAAAACCTTGCAAAGTAAAACGATATGGATCGGCGTGGCGCTTGCGTTGCTGATGGCGATGACACGTTTCAATCACTTCGGCTCGGCGGCGGCCTTGCCCGATGCGTCGTACGCGGTGTACTTTCTGGGCGGCCTGTTCCTTGGGCGGATACGCGGGGCGTTGCTCGTGCTGGCGTTGTTGCTGGTCGAAGCTGCGCTGGTGGACTATTACGCGATCAATTTTCGCGGTGTCAGCGGATGGTGCGTGACTTCTGCTTATGGTTTCCTTGTGTTCGCCTATGCCAGCCTGTGGTTCGTCGGGCGCTGGTACGCGCCGCGTCATGATCTGACAGGAAAAAGCCTGCTCGGATTGTTCGTTGCCGCAGCGGTGGCGGGCAGCCTGGCCTTTGTCATCGCCAACGTAAGCTTCTACCTGTTGGCCGGATATTTCGGCCGCATGAGCGCGGCAGAATATACCTCCAGCGTCGCGCAATACTATGGCCCTTATGTCGAAGTGGCGGTGATGTACATCGGCGGTGCCGTCGTTTTGCAGATGCTGTATTCCATCCTGACAGGCAAGCAGCACGGCGCGAAAGCGGCCTGAATTTCAGCATGCGGCTGGGGCAGCGCGAACGGGCAGGCTTCCGAATTTCAAATGACTTTGCCGGGTGGGTCGAGATATTGCGCTGTGATTCATGTCTGTCCGCCGCCTGTTTAGAGAAGCGAGCATCAAGCCGGGCATTGCCCTGCAAAATGAAGGCAATTCAGTTGACACTGCTAACATATCTGGTA
>JAJXTT010000065.1 GCA_021783525.1 Pseudomonadota bacterium | reverse complement strand
AGTAGTTCATGTTGGCGATTCCGCCTTCGTACATCAGGTCGACGATGAGCTTCAGCTCATGCAGGCACTCGAAATACGCCATCTCGGGGGCATAGCCCGCTTCGGTCAGCGTCTCGAAACCGGCTTTTACCAGCTCCACTGCGCCGCCGCACAGCACGGCCTGTTCGCCGAACAGGTCGGTCTCGGTCTCTTCGCGGAAGTTGGTCTCGATCACGCCGCCCTTGGTGCCGCCGTTGGCAGCCGCATAGGACAATGCGATGTCCTTGGCCTTGCCGCTCTTGTCCTGATACACGGCGATCAGCGTCGGTACGCCGCCACCCTTGAGGTATTCGGAACGCACGGTATGGCCCGGGCCTTTCGGAGCGATCATGATCACGTCGATATCGGCGCGCGGCACGACCTGGTTGTAATGCACGTTGAAGCCGTGCGCGAACGCCAGCGCGGCGCCGGATTTCATGTTCGGCGCAACTTCCGTGTTGTAAACCTCGGGAATGTTCTCGTCCGGCAACAACATCATAACCACATCGGCGCTCTTCACGGCGGCAGCGACTTCGGCAACCTTCAGGCCCGCACCTTCCGCCTTCTTCCAGGAGGCGCCGTTCTTGCGCAAAGCGACGGTCACATTGACGCCCGATTCCTTCAGGTTCTGTGCATGGGCGTGGCCCTGCGAGCCGTAGCCGATGATGGTCACTTGCTTGCCCTTGATCAGGGACAGGTCTGCGTCTTTGTCGTAATAAACTTTCATGTTGGCCTCGTTGAAAAAATCAGTGAAATAAGTTTCGTTACAGCTTCAGGATGCGATCGCCGCGCCCGATACCGGATGCACCGGTACGCACCGTTTCCAGGATCAGGCTATGGTCGATCGCCTGCAGGAAGCTGTCCAGTTTCGAACCGGACCCGGTCAGCTCGATGGTGTAGGTCTTGTCCGAGACGTCGATGATGCGGCCGCGGAAGATGTCGGCGATACGCTTCAGTTCTTCGCGAGCCTCGCCCGTCGCATGCACCTTGACGAGCATCAGCTCGCGCTCGATATGATCGCCGTCGCTCAGGTCCATCACCGAAACGACGTCGACCAGCTTGTTCAGCTGCTTGTTGATCTGCTCGATCACCTCGTCGGAACCGCTGGTGACGATGGTCATGCGCGACATGGTCGGATCCTCGGTCGGCGCCACGTTCAGCGACTCGATGTTATAGCCGCGTGCCGAGAACAGGCCCGCAACGCGAGACAGTGCGCCGGCTTCGTTCTCCATCAGCAAAGAAATAATATGTCGCATTACAGGTCCTCCGCCAGAATCACTTCGGACAGGCCTTTTCCGCCGGGAACCATGGGATACACGTTCTCCGTCATGTCGGTGCGGAAATCCAGGAACACGAGCTCGTCCTTGCGCGCAAAAGCCTCTTTCAGCGCGCCTTCCACATCGGAGGGCTTTTCCACCAGGATGCCGACATGCCCGTAGGCTTCAGCCAGTTTCACGAAATCGGGCAGCGCATCCATGTAGGAATGCGAGTAGCGGTTGCCGTGGAAGAATTCCTGCCACTGGCGCACCATGCCCAGGTAGCGGTTGTTCAGCGCAATGATCTTGATTGGCAACTGATATTGCTTGCAGGTGGAGAGCTCCTGGATGTTCATCTGGATACTGCCTTCGCCCGTCACGCAAGCCACCGGCGCGCCCGGATGCGCCAGCTGCACCCCCATCGCGGCCGGCAGGCCGAAGCCCATCGTGCCCAGGCCGCCGGAATTGATCCAGCGGCGCGGATGATTGAACCCGTAGTACTGGGCGGCCCACATCTGGTGCTGTCCCACGTCTGAAGTCACGAACGCATCGCCATGCGTCAGCTTGTGCAACTGCTCGATCACATACTGCGGCTTGATGACTTCGCTCGAATTCTTGTATGCAAGCGAATTCGCGGCGCGCCACTCGTCGATCTGTTTCCACCAGTCCTTCAGTGCCGCCGCATCGGGCTTTTGCTTGCTGCTGTTCAGCACCGAGAGCAGGTCGGCAAGCACATGCGCCACGTCGCCAACGATAGGCACGTCCACCTTCACGCGCTTGGAAATGGACGCCGGATCGATGTCGATATGGATGATCTTGCGCGGCACCGAATTGAAATGGCCGACATTGCCGATCACGCGGTCGTCGAAACGCGCCCCGACCGCCAGCAGCACATCGCAGTTCTGCATGCCGAGGTTGGCCTCGTAAGTGCCGTGCATGCCGAGCATGCCGACGAATTGCCTGTCGTCAGCCGGATAGCCGCCCAGCCCCATCAGCGTGTTGGTACAGGGCACACCCAGCAGGCGCACAAGTTCGGTCAGTTGTTTTGACGCATCGGACAGTACGACGCCACCGCCCGCGTACACCATCGGGCGCTTGGCTTCCAGCAGCAGCTGGGCGGCGCGCTTGATCTGCCCGATGTCGCCATGGGTCTGCGGGGTATAAGAGCGGATATTGACCGTCGCGGGATAGGAATATTCCGTCTTCTGCTGTGACACGTCTTTGGGAATATCCACCAATACCGGACCGGGGCGTCCGCTCTTTGCAAGATAGAAGGCTTTCTTCATCGTGCTGGCGATATCCCTGACATCCTTGACCAGGAAGTTGTGTTTCACGCAGGGGCGCGTGATGCCGACCGTATCGACCTCCTGGAAGGCATCTTCACCGATATAGCTGGTGGGCACCTGGCCGCTGATCACGACCAGCGGGATGGAATCCATGTAAGCGGTGGCGATGCCGGTGACGGCGTTGGTCACGCCGGGACCGGAAGTCACCAGCGCCACGCCGACCTTGTCGGTGGAACGTGCATAGCCGTCGGCAGCGTGCACAGCCGCCTGCTCGTGGCGCACCAGCACGTGCTTGACCTGTTCCTGTTTGAACAGCTCATCGTAGATAAAAAGCACCGCGCCGCCGGGATAGCCGAAAACATATTCGACCCCTTCCTCCTGCAAACAGCGGATGGTTATTTCTGCGCCTGTCAGTTCCATGAACACGCTACCTTGATAAATCAAATGAAAGACCGCGCAAGATAAAGGCTGGCCGCATTTTGGTCAACCCCTGCAGCGCGTCAGGAACGGCAAAATCCCTATTTGATGCGGGAATTTGCTAGTATCCGCGCCGAACATCCCGGAGCCACCGAAACTGTCCACGCCACAGCAACTTTCCGAATTCCTCGTCCAGGTCGAGCGGCGCGCCTACAAGCAGGCACAATATGCCGTGCGCGACGAGCATGTGGCGCTGGATATCGTGCAGGATGCGATGATGAAGCTCGCCGAACGCTACGGCGACCATCCGCCGGAAGAATACCCCATGCTGTTCCAGCGTATCCTGCAGAACACCATACGCGACTATTACCGCCGCCAGAAGGTGCGCTCGTTCTGGACGACGCTGATGTCTTCGCTCAGTCCGCAAGGCGACGCGGAGGATTTCGACCCGCTCGACACCCTGCAGGATGAAGATAACGCCAGCCAGCCGGCGCGCCCGGAGGCGGACTTGGCGCAATCGCAGCTGATCGCGGCAATCGAGGAGGCGCTGGCAAAACTGCCGGCTCGTCAACGCGAAGCCTTCCTGCTGCGTTACTGGGAGGAAATGGACACTGCGGAGACAGCAGCGGTCATGGGTTGTTCCGAAGGCAGTGTGAAGACGCACTGCTCACGCGCCACTCACGCGCTTGCCGCAATACTTAAGGAACGGGGGATAGACCTATCATGAAGATCAAATTATCCAACAAGGAAATCGGAGGCCTGCTGAACCGGGCTGCCCAGCAACTGGATCGGTCCACTCTCGACGAACTCCGTACGGCGCGTCAGCATGCGTTGAAAAATCAACGGGTTGAATCTGCCATCTGGGTCAGCCGGAACGGCTTGCTGCATGGACAGCTGCAGCTTTCCCAGCGTGCGCTCAATTGGATCATCGTTGGCGTCGTCGCATCCCTGCTGGTGATCAACCTGACCTACTGGGAGCGCACGTACGAACACGACCACAGCGACATCGACATCGCCATATTGACGGACGATCTGCCCGTTGACATGTTCGTCGATTAGCCGCTTACGGACATCCTGATGCCTGCTCTGCTTCGAAATTGCCTGATAGCGCTGTTTTTTGCTGCCGCCTGCCTGCCGATATCTGCCCACGCCAAGCCCTGGGAGACGCTGAACACTCAGCAAAAAGAAGCGCTTGCCCCGTTGTCCGGCACATGGAACTCGCTGTCCGAACAGCAACAAGCCAATTTCCTGTCATATGCCCAACGCTATCCCAAACTCAATGCGCAGCAACAGCAACGGCTGCATTCGCGCCTGGAAGCGTGGAGCAAGCTGACCCCGGAACAACGCAAGCGTGCCAGGGAAAAATACAAGGCATACAGGAAATTACCGGCAGAAAAACGCGAGGCCGTAAAGAAAATGGTTCGGGAACAGCAACAGGCAGCCAGCGGGATCCCGCCGGCCAGTCCGGCCCAGTAAAACCGGTCAGCGCCGCTCGGTACGCCAGAGCATCCCCAGGGCAAGCGCCAGGAACATCCAGCTCATCGCCGTGGCACTCAACACGGGCGACCATTCATTCAAGGCGCCCACGTTGGCAAACAGCCTGCCGACGAAGTGAAAACTCAAACCCAGCACGATGCCCATGAAAATCTTCCCGCCGATACCACCCTCGCGCCGCTGATAGGCGGAAAACGGCAAAGCCAGCAACATCATCACCAGCACCGCAAACGGATAGACCAGCTTGTTCCACATCGCAATCTCGTATCGCACCGTCTTCTGATGGTTTTCGCGCAAATGCCCGGTATATTGATATAAATTCCACGCCGACATCTGCTCGGGCACCACCAGCAGCACGCTCAGGATGTCGGGATTCAAAGTGGAGTGCCATTCCGCGACCGGCCGGTTGTCGACGGAGGCGCTCCGGTTATCGAAACGCGTTTCCCTCACGCCTTCTAGTTGCCAGCGAGTATCTTCCAGATACGAGGCCCGCTCGGCAGACGTGATGCTGCGCAAATGGTATCGCTCATCGAACTCGTAAATACTCACATCCAGCAAGGAAGTGTCCGGCAACACACTCTTGACGTTGATGAAGCTGTGCTCGTCTTTTGCCCAGACTCCCGACCTGAACTCCTTCACCGAGACCTTTGCATTCTGCGCCTTCAGCCGCAATTCCTGTGCCATGCGCTCGCTCGGCGGGGCGATGACTTCGCCAAACAGGAAACACAGCACCACCAGCGGCAAACCGATCTTGAGCAGTGCAGCGATCATTTGCCTGAGGGAAACGCCAGAACTGCGGTACACCGTCAATTCCGAATTCGCGGCCATCTGCACCAGGGCAAAGATCGTCCCGATCAGCACCGCCACAGGAAACAATTCATAGATATGCCCGGGAATGGTCAGCGTCACGAACAACAGCACATATCCCAGGCGGTAGTCGCCGCGCCCCATCGAGCTCAACTCGTTGATCAGGTCCAGCAGGGCGAACAGCATGATGAGCGCCGCGAACACCAGTGCAATGCTGGCGTATATCTCGCGCCCGAGATAGCGGGTGAGCAGCCTCATCGTCTCAGCCTCCGCCATGAAGAAGGCGAGGATCGATGGTAAAAGAATATGAGCATCACCATGAACATCAGCATGTGTATCCCCAACATGCCCGCAGCCACACTGATGTTGCCGCGCCCGACCCAGGAATTGGTCACGCTGATCATGTTGTTGTAGAACATGTAGATCACCATCGCGGAGATCAGGTTGAGCGAACGCCCCGCACGCGGATTGACATAACTCAAGGGGATGGCCAGCAGGGACAGGATCAATGCGCTCAGCGGCAAGCCGATGCGCCACTCCAGTTCCGACATGTTCCATGTAGTCGGGTTCTGCAGCAGATACAGCGTGGGGTAGGCCTTCAGGTTGGGTACCTCCTGCCGCAGTTCGGCAGGCTCGATGCGCATGGCATACCGCTCAAACTCGACGACCTTGAAATCTGCCTGGCCGGGAATACCTTCATAACGCGTGCCGTTCAGCATCACCAGGAAGCGGTCGCCGTTCGGTGCGGTTTCCTGATATCCCTCCTTGGCGACCATCGTGCCTTCCCTGCCATTCTGCACGGACTGCACGAAGATATTGCCGACACGCTTTTTCTGGGCGTCCACATCTTCCAGAAAGAACACACGATCGGATTGCTTGGATTCGCGAAACGCCCCCGGCGTTGCGGCAGAAACGTCATCGCGGCTATCCAGCCTGCGCTTGAATTCATCCGCCTTGTTCAAGGCCCAGGGCGACAACAGCAGGCTGAGCAGCGCGATCACCAGAGTGACCGGGATGGCATAACCCAGCACCGGCCGTATCCAGCGCGTCAGGCCGATACCGGATGTGAACCACACCACCATTTCGCTGTCGCGATAACTGCGCGACAGCGTCAACAATACCGACAGGAACAGGCTGATCGAGAGCAGCACCGGCAGGTAATTGAGCGAGGTAAACCCCAGCATCGCCAGAACTCCATCGACCGCCAGCGCCCCGCTGACCGACTCTCCCAGCAGGCGGATCAACTGGGTGAACACGACGATACCGAGCAAAACGGAGGACACCAGCAACCCGGTGCTCGCGAACTCGCGCACCAGCGACCAATAAAAGATGCCGTGCACAAGGGGCTTCTTTGACTTTTGTGGCAGGGATTGCGGATAATCCGTCATCGGAGACAATTCTGAGATATATGAGGAGAGGCGCGTGGAATTTAGCATAAAACAAGGCAGTCCGGAAAAACTGAAGAGCGGCTGCGTCGTGGTCGGCGTATTCGACGGCGGTAAATTGTCGAAGGCCGCACAAGTGCTCGACAAGGCTGCCAAACATGCACTCAGCGACCTCATCGCCCGCGGCGACATGAGCGGCAAGTCCGCCTCCACTCTGTTGCTGCACAAACTGCCGGGCGTCGCAGCCGAGCGCGTGCTGCTGGTCGGCCTGGGCAAAGCCAGCGAACTGAACAATAAGACCAGCACCGAGATTCTGGGATCGGCATTCAGCGCACTGAACAAGACGCCAGCCAAGGATGCGACGCTGTATGTCGTCGATGAAGGCGTAGGCAAAGATGCAGCATGGGTCGTCAGGCAGGCCGTGTTCGCGGCCGCCGAGCAGGCGTTCCGCGCCGACGGCATGAAGAGCAAGCCGGGCAAGGCAGCCACGCTCAAGCACATCACCTTCGCCTCGCTGGACAAACCGGCTGCAGCCCTGAAGGCCGCACTCGACCAGGCGGCCGCCACCGCCCACGGCATGGATCTCGCCAAGACGCTCGGCAACCTGCCCGGCAACATCTGTACCCCGACCTATCTCGCCGCCAAAGCTCTGGCATTGGGCAAGTCGCACAAGGGCATCAAGGCCACCGTGCTGGAAGAAAAAGACATGCAGAAGCTGGGCATGGGGTCTTTCCTCTCCGTCACGCGCGGCAGCGAACAGCCGGCCAAGCTGATCACCCTGGAATATTACGGTGCAGCGAAAACGCAGAAGCCCATCGTGCTGGTCGGCAAGGGCATCACCTTCGACACCGGCGGCATCTCGCTGAAACCCGGCGCCGAGATGGACGAGATGAAATACGACATGTGTGGCGCCGCCAGCGTGCTCGGCACCCTGCAGGCCGTCGCCGAAATGGGCCTCAAGCTCAATGTGGTCGGCGTGATCCCGACATGCGAGAACATGCCTTCCGGCAAGGCCACCAAGCCCGGCGACATCGTCACTTCCATGTCCGGCCAGACCATCGAGATATTGAACACCGACGCCGAAGGCCGATTGATCCTGTGCGACGCGCTGACCTATTCGAAGAAATTCAACCCGGATACGGTGATCGACATCGCCACCCTTACCGGCGCCTGCGTGATCGCCCTCGGCCATGTCGCCAGCGGCATGTTCGCCAACGAGAACAAACTGGCGCAGGAACTGCTCGCCGCGGGCGAACAGTCGCACGACCGCGTCTGGCAGCTGCCGCTGTGGGAAGACTACCAGCCGCTACTGGACAGCAACTTCGCCGACATGGCGAACATCGGCGGCCGCGCAGGCGGCACAATTACGGCTGCCTGTTTCCTGGCGCGCTTCACCAAGGAATATCGCTGGGCGCACCTGGACATCGCCGGCACTGCCTGGCTGTCCGGCAAACAAAAAGGCGCGACCGGCCGTCCGGTGCCGC
>JAJXTT010000064.1 GCA_021783525.1 Pseudomonadota bacterium | reverse complement strand
GGTCTTTCGCTCGCTCGCCGCTGCGCGACGCCTTCTTTATCGCAGCGGGATCCTGGCTTCGGTCAAACTGCCCGTTCCGGTCGTCGTCGTCGGCAACATCAGCGTCGGCGGTACCGGCAAGACTCCGCTTACGCTCTGGCTGGCGCAACAGCTGATCGATAACGGATGGCACCCCGGCATTGTCAGCCGCGGCTACACCAAAGCCACCGGGCACAATTCGACACCCCACGAAGTCTCGACCGAGGACGCTGCGGACCAGGTCGGCGACGAGCCGCTGCTGATGGCTCAGCGCACATTGTGCCCGGTATGGATAGGCCGCGACCGTCCGGCTGCCGCGCTTGCCCTGCTGCAAGCACACCCCGAGTGCGACATCGTTCTCAGCGACGACGGTTTGCAGCACTATCGTTTGCGGCGCGATGTCGAGATCGCCGTCGTCGATGGCGCAAGGCGTTTCGGAAACGGCCTGCTGCTGCCTGCCGGACCGCTGCGCGAGCCTGTTTCGCGGTTGCGCACAGTGGACGCTGTCGTGGTCAATGGCGGGCAGGTGAGCGGAACGGAATTTGCCATGAGCCTGCAGGGTTCTCTTTTCTACAACTTGCTCAATCCCGCGATGGTCGTTTCTGCCAGCGAGTTCGCCGGACAAAATTTGCATGCCATCGCCGGCATCGGCCATCCGCGTCGTTTTTTTGCCCAGCTTGAACATCTCGGACTGAACGCGCAACAGCATGCCTTTCCCGACCATCACCGCTATTCTGCGGCCGATGTCGCCTTCGAATACGCTGACGCGGTACTCATGACCGAAAAAGATGCTGTAAAATGCGCGGCATTCGCCACCGAGAAATGCTGGGTGCTGCGCGTCGATGCGCAAATCGACACAGCTCTTACTCAACTTATCCTGAAAAAGGTCACGCCATAATGGACGCAAAACTTCTCGACATTCTGGTTTGCCCCCTGTGCAAATCCCCGCTCATCTATCGCAAGGCGGAGCAAGAGCTGATCTGCAAGGCCGACAGGCTGGCGTTCGCCATCAAGGATGACATCCCGGTCATGCTGGCAGACGAGGCGCGCGAACTTACCTTGAAAGAGATTGAAGCGCTTTGATGCCGATCTTCAAGGTCGTCATTCCTGCCCGTTTCGCCTCCACGCGCTTGCCCGGCAAGCCTCTGCTGGATATCGGCGGTAAACCGATGGTGATCCGCGTCGCGGAGCAGGCCGCACAAAGCGGCGCGCAGCAGATCATCATCGCGACCGATCATCACCCTATTGTCGTTTCCGCGCAGGAGCATGGCTTCCAGGCCTGCATGACACGGGCGGATCATGCAAGCGGCACAGACCGCATCGCCGAGGTGGCAACACAACAAGGCTGGCCGGACGACACCATCGTGGTCAACGTGCAAGGCGACGAGCCGCTGATACCGCCCGATCTCATTCGTGCCGTGGCGCAACATCTCCACGACCATCGCGAGTGCGCCATCTCCACGGCTTGTCATCCTATCCACGACGAAGCTTCCATGCGCAACCCGAACATCGTCAAGGTGGTTCTGGATAAACACTCCAACGCACTCTATTTCAGTCGCGCCCCCATTCCCTGGCCGCGGGACGCCTATGCCCAGCACCAACCCTTGCCTCAAACCGTCAATGTACTGCGACATATCGGCATCTACGGCTATCGCGCAGGCTTCTTGCGCGATTTTGGAAATCTTAACCCTACAGAATTAGAGCAAATAGAGTCGCTGGAACAACTGCGTGCGTTGTATCATGGGTACAAGATTGGCGTAACCAAGACCGATCATGCACCACCGAGCGGTGTGGACACCGAACATGATCTAGAGGTCGCACGGCGTCTGTTCACCTGATTACAAAGCGGATTTAATTGAAAGGGAAAACATCAATGAAACTGATTCTGTTAGGTGCACCCGGCGCAGGCAAAGGAACCCAGGCAAGTTACATCAAGGAAAAATTCGGCATCCCCCAGATCTCCACAGGCGACATGCTGCGCGCGGCGATCAAGGCAGGCACACCGCTCGGCCTCGCCGCAAAGCAGGTGATGGATGCGGGCAACCTGATCTCCGACGACATCATCATCAACCTGGTGAAGGAACGCATCAAGGAGGCCGATTGCGCCAAGGGATTCCTGTTCGACGGCTTTCCGCGCACCATCCCGCAAGCCCAGGCAATGAAGGATGCGGACATACGCATAGACTACGTGGTTGAGATCGACGTGGCGGACAGCGAGATCGTCCAGCGCATGGGGGGACGCCGCGTGCACCCGGCATCGGGGCGCACCTATCACGAAGTGTTCAATCCGCCCAAGGTGCCAGGCAAGGATGACGTCACCGGCGAAGACCTGGTGCAACGCCCGGATGACGCAGAAGAGACCGTCATCAAGCGCCTCAACGTGTATCACGAACAGACACAGCCCCTCGTCGAGTACTACACGGCCTGGAGCAGATCGGGCGACGCAAAGGCCCCAAAAGTCATACACGTTGCAGGCGTAGGCAGCGTTGAAGCGATACGCGACCAGGTATTCCGCGCACTGGGCAAGTGATCATGGCAAACAAGCCTGTCCTCACACTGGAAGACGCCAGACGCGTGGCCGCTGCCGCGGATTCGGAAGCTCGCTCCAACGAATGGAAAGTCGTCATCGCGGTGGTCGATGACGGCGGCCATTTGCTCTATCTGCAACGCAGCCATGACACTCAGTTTGGAAGTGTGGAAACGGCGATCGCAAAGGCTCATGCCGCAGTCGCTTTCCAGCGCCCGACCAAGGCGTCGGAAGATGCCGTCTTGAGCGGGCGCCTCATCCACCTTGCCCTGCCCGGGGTGATTCCAGCCGAGGGCGGTGTGCCGTTGCTGCGCGATGGGGTTGTGATCGGCGGCCTCGGCATCAGCGGCGTGCGCTCCTTCCAGGACGGCCAGATTGCCCAGGCCGGGGTGAACGCACTATGACCTTGCATCGCTTGGGCGACCGTACCCCTGAGTTGCGCGGCGACAGGCATTTCGTCGCCCCCAGTGCAGATGTAATTGGTGCGGTGATCCTTGAAAACAATGTCAGCATCTGGTTCGGGGCCGTGCTGCGCGGCGATAACGAACCCATCCATATCGGCGCGAACAGCAATATTCAGGACGGCTCCGTACTGCATACCGACATAGGTTCGCCACTGACTGTCGGAGAGAATGTCACGGTCGGGCACCAGGCCATGCTGCACGGCTGCAGCATCGGCGACGGCTCTCTGATCGGCATCAAGGCTGTCATCCTCAATCACGCCGTCATCGGAAAAAATTGCCTGATCGGAGCGAACGCGCTCGTCACGGAAGGAAAAGTCATCCCGGATAACTCACTGGTGATTGGCTCGCCGGGAAAGGTACTGCGAACGCTAAGCGAAACAGAAGTCGCTGCAATGCATGCCAATACCGCGAACTACGTGGAAAAAGCCGGGAATTTCGCAGTGAACTTGCACACGCTCGAATAAAAACGGGCATCATCCGGCTCCGGACCATGCCCGTTCACAAAACCTGCAAACTCAGTTGGCCGGAGCGCGGTAGTTCTCCTGCGTCAGCAAGTCGATGCCGCAAGGCAATGCCTCGATCCAGTTCAAGAACTCGTTCACCATCTTCTTGCCTTTGAATGAGCGTCCGTGCTGCGGCACGATGGCTTCAACATCCATCTGGCGCACCATGTTGACCCAGAAACGGCATATCTTGTTGGAAATCATGTAACGCTTGTGGAAACCTTCCATGTACTGGACGTGCGATTTGAAATCTTCAACGGGCGTGTCTGCCTCGGTATGTCCCACAAGCGATGCCCCCATATCGCCCGAGAACAGTATCTTGCTGACAGGATCGTAGAACTGGAAGTTACCTTCCGAATGCATGAAGTGCGCCGGGATCGCCTTGATGATGGAATTACCCAAAGGCAGGTTCATGCCTTCGTCGGGAATACCAAGTACGCGTCCGGAAGAGTTGTCCCCGCTGCAAAAATGCGGTACGAAACGCACCCACAATTTTGAGATCATTACCTTGCAGTCGGAATGGATCATCCATTTATTGACCGAGGCAATAATGTCCGGATCTGCGTGAGACGCGAGGATGTATTGCAGTTTTTTTGGCGGAAAATAATTGTGCATTTCCATCAACAGGCCGTTGTAAGTCATGTTGCCGCCCGGATCGATCAACGCGCCATGCCCGTTATCGACGATCAGAAACTGGTTGGCCTGCACCGCTTCCCCGGCCGTATCATCCACCAGATCGTCGAACATCAGGCACAAGTGTTTCCCGTTATTGAATAATTCGATGGCCATCTATATCCCCCAGCAATGGTTTACTTTGTTTTTTTGATTATATCTTTATTACTTGTATAGTCTTTTCGCATGGTTTTCATTTTACTTCAGTCTGAAGTCCCGTTCTACTTCAGCCTGATTCCCTACAGCACTCATACGCAACAATATAAGCCATAATTGGCGTAAGATAACTTTTGTTTCAAATAAATAGTTTCATTTCACAACCTTTGACGGAGAGCAAAGTATGGGAAAGAAGAACGTGTTCTATGCACAATCCGGCGGCGTGACGGCCGTCATCAATGCCTCAGCCTGCGGTGTGATCGAAACCGCACGAAAACACAAGGACAAGATCGGCAAGGTCTATGCGGGACGCAACGGCATCATCGGCGCCCTCACCGAAGACCTGATCGATACCACCAAAGAGTCCGCCAAAGCCATTGCATCACTGCGCAGCACCCCTTCCGGCGCCTTCGGCTCCTGCCGCTTCAAACTCAAATCGCTGGAACAGAACCAGCGCGAATACGAGCGCCTGATCGAGGTGTTCAAGGCGCACAATATCGGCTACTTCTTCTATAACGGCGGGGGCGACTCCGCCGACACCTGCTACAAGGTCTCGCAGCTGTCCGACAAGATGGGCTATCCGGTGCAGGCCATCCATGTGCCGAAGACCGTGGACAACGACCTGCCGATCACCGACTGTTGCCCAGGCTTCGGATCCGTCGCCAAATACATCGCCGTCTCCACGCTGGAGGCCAGTTACGACGTGCGCTCCATGGCCAAGACTTCCACCAAGGTGTTCGTGCTGGAAGTGATGGGACGCCATGCAGGCTGGATCGCCGCGGCAGGCGGCCTGGTCGAGGAACAAGGCATCCCGGTCGTCATCCTGTTCCCGGAGATCGAGTTCGACCAGAAGAAATTCCTCGCCAAAGTGGACGCGATGGTCAAGAAGCACGGCTATTGCAGTGTGGTGGTATCCGAAGGCTGCCATTATCCCGATGGCAAATTCCTGGCCGAGCAAGGCACGCGGGATGCTTTCGGCCATGCACAACTTGGCGGCGCCGCGCCCGTGGTCGCCAATATGGTCAAGGATGCGCTGGGGCATAAATTCCATTGGGCGGTCGCCGATTACCTGCAGCGCGCCGCTCGCCACGTCGCTTCCAGAACCGACGTAGAGCAAGCCTATGCACTCGGCAAATCGGCCGTCGAGCTGGCACTCAAGGGACAGAACGCGGTGATGCCTACCGTGGAGCGCGTATCTGACAAGCCCTACAAATGGAAAGTCGGCGTCGCCCCGCTATCCAAAGTCGCCAACGTGGAAAAGTTCATGCCGCGCAATTTCATTACACCGGATGGTTTCGGAATCACCGAGAAATGCCGTACTTATCTCACGCCGCTCATCAGGGGCGAGGATTACCCGCCATACAAAGACGGGTTGCCGCAATATGTGCAGTTGAAGAACGTAGCCGTCGCAAAAAAACTGGAGGAATTCAAAATTTGATGTCGTTAACATACCGCTCCGCAAGGGGCGGTTTTTACTTGAGGAGATAAATCATGGCAGGTGGCTTGGGTTTTGCACTATTTTGTGCGATTGCAGCGATTCTGTACGGCATCATTTCTAGCAAGTGGATACTGGCTCAATCGACGGGCAGCGAAAAGATGCAAAGCATCGCCGCCGCCATACAGGAGGGAGCTTCCGCATATCTGAAACGCCAATACACCGCCATCGCCTGGGTCGGTGCAGCATTGTTCGTCGTCATCCTGATCGCGCTCGGCTGGCAGACTGCGATCGGTTTTGCCATCGGCGCCCTGCTCTCCGGCTTGACCGGTTTCATCGGCATGAACGTCTCCGTGCGCGCCAATGTACGCACCGCCGAAGCCGCCAGGACGGGCCTCAATGCGGCGCTGAACGTGGCCTTCAAAGGGGGGGCGATTACCGGCATGCTGGTGGTTGGCCTCGGGCTGCTGGGTGTGGCTGGCTATTACCTGTTTCTGACCAGCCTCGGCGAAACCTCGACACAAGCAACGCATGCGCTTGTTGGCTTGGGTTTCGGCGGTTCGCTGATCTCCATCTTTGCCCGTCTCGGCGGCGGTATCTTCACCAAGGGCGCTGACGTCGGTGCGGACCTCGTCGGCAAAGTCGAGGCAGGCATCCCGGAGGACGACCCGCGCAATCCGGCCGTCATCGCCGATAACGTCGGCGACAACGTCGGCGACTGCGCCGGCATGGCAGCCGACCTGTTCGAGACCTATGCCGTGACCATCATCGCCACCATGCTGCTGGGTGGCCTGATGATGGCGAATGCGGGCCCCAACGCGGTCATTTATCCCCTGGTGATGGGCGGCTTCTCGATCATCGCCTCCATCGTCGGCACGTTCTTCGTCACCGCGCGCGAAGGTGGCAAGATCATGAACGCGCTGTATCGCGGCCTGGCGGTTTCAGCCGTGCTGGCGCTCGTCGCCTTCTACCCGATCACCAAGTGGCTGATGGCAGACAACGGCATGTACAGCGTCAACGCGCTGTATGGCTCATCCGTCATCGGTCTGATTCTCACTGCGGCGCTGGTATGGATCACCGAGTATTACACCGCCACGGAATTCAGCCCTGTGCGCCACATCGCCCAGGCATCCACCACAGGTCACGGCACTAACGTGATCGCGGGTCTGGGCGTGTCCATGAGGTCCACCGCCGCACCGGTGCTTGTGGTGTGCCTGGCCATTTATAGCGCCTATGCATTGGCCGGACTCTACGGGATCGCCATTGCCGCGACGTCGATGCTTTCGATGGCCGGCATCATCGTGGCACTCGACGCGTATGGACCGATCACCGACAACGCAGGCGGCATCGCAGAAATGGCGGGATTACCGGAGTCCGTCCGCAACATCACCGACCCGCTCGATGCCGTGGGCAATACCACCAAGGCCGTAACCAAGGGTTATGCCATCGGTTCCGCCGGATTGGCGGCACTGGTTCTGTTTGCGGACTATACCCATGCACTTTCAGCGAACCACACCGGGCTCACCTTCGACCTGTCCAATCACATGGTCATCATCGGCCTGTTCATCGGCGGCATGGTGCCGTACCTGTTTGCCGCCATGGGCATGGAAGCGGTGGGACGTGCTGCTGGTAGCGTGGTGGTCGAAGTACGACGCCAGTTCAAGGAGATTCCCGGCATCATGGAAGGCACCGGCAAACCGGAATACGGCACCTGCGTCGACATGCTGACCAAGGCAGCAATCAAGGAAATGATCATCCCCTCGCTGCTGCCTGTCGCGGTGCCCGTGATCGTCGGACTGACCCTCGGCGCACAAGCCCTGGGCGGCGTGCTTGTCGGCACGATCGTGACCGGCATCTTTGTCGCCATTTCCATGACCACCGGTGGCGGTGCCTGGGACAACGCGAAGAAATACATCGAGGAAGGCAACTTCGGCGGCAAAGGATCTGAAGCGCACAAAGCTGCCGTGACCGGCGACACTGTGGGCGACCCCTACAAGGACACCGCGGGACCTGCGGTGAACCCGCTGATCAAGATCATCAACATCGTCGCGCTGATGATCGTCCCGTTGCTGTAAACGCCGTCCTCGTTAGCGTCTTTGGCAACCAGGAGGCCGACTAACCGTCGGCCTTTTTTTCGGCCGCGATCGCATGGACGATCTCCCGAAAAATGCAGCTGTCATCGTTCTGGGCGCAACAATCAAAACTGCACTTTGTTTCCGAATTCGGCTTACTATATATCCGGAAAGAACCGGAAACAGGCAGGACAACTGGCTTACACAACCGCGTTCTGTGAATGGCTTTCAGGCGCATGCAAGCCCGGCGGTTGTGCAGTGGCAAAGGACGCGGGGTTGATCGATCAGCGCTATTCAATACTCCAATACTCTGGTCCGCACGCCTGCAGGCTCGCATCTGGTGACACAGTCCGATATCCGGCAAGAAGGCATCGG
>JAJXTT010000063.1 GCA_021783525.1 Pseudomonadota bacterium | reverse complement strand
CGGGCTGATCGTCAGCCAGCTGATCACGTTGTACACTACCCCGGTGATCTACCTGCAACTCGACAAGTTTCGCCACTGGAGCCGCCGCCGCTGGGCGCGCCGCAATCGTCATGCAGCACAACACTAACCAGTACAGGAACCCGGCATGAGTCCGATCAGAACCTTTACCGCTTTGACATCCGATCTGCGGCCGGTATCGGCCTGCCCGCGATCCTTGCGCGGCCCTCTCATCCTCGGCTTCGGTTTGCTGCTGTCGGCCTGCGCGGTCGGCCCGGACTACGAACGGCCCAAAGTGGAATCGCCGGCCCAGTTCAAGGAAAACAAGGGATGGGTACAGGCCGCGCCGCACGCGGTGTCGGCACAGGGTGCGTGGTGGACGATCTTCGGCGACGAGACGCTGAATGCGCTTGAACCGAAAGTGGTCCAGGCCAACCAAAGCCTGCGCGCTTCCTACTTTGCCTATCAGCAGGCCCTTGCACTCACCGATGTAGCGCGTGCAGCCGAATATCCCACGGTAGGCGTGGCAGTTTCCTCCACCCGCACTTCCTTCGGCGGAGGCACGGCCACCACGGTGGGCACGACCGGCCCCGCCACGGTTGTGGAGGGCAAGTCCGTGGCATTCAGCGCAAGCTGGGTGCCGGACTTCTGGGGCAAGGTGCGCCGCCAGGTCGAAAGCAACGAGGCCAGCGCCGAGGCCAGCCATGACAATCTCCTGGCCGCACAGCTCAGCCTGCAGACCACGCTGGCACAAACCTATTTCCAGATACGCCAGGTCGACAGCCAGATCGCGCTGGCGCAAAGCACCGTGTCGGCTTACGAGAAATTCCTGCAGCTGACCCAGAACCGTTACGTTGCGGGCGTAGCCACCAAGGCCGACGTTGCCCAGGCACAGTCGCAATTGGCCAACGCACGGGTACAGCTCGCCTCCTTTAACGTGCAACGCCCGCAACTGGAACACGCGATCGCGGTGCTGGTCGGAGAAGCGCCGGCGAACTTCAGCCTGCCACCCATGCCAAGCTTGCCGCCGCCCCAGGCCATACCTGCCGGTCTGCCGTCGCAATTGTTGCTGCGGCGTCCCGACCTGGGAGCCTCCGAGCGGCAAGTGGCGGCAGCCAACGCGTTGATCGGTGTGGCCAAATCGGCCTACTTCCCCAGCCTGACACTCTCGGCGCAACGCGGCTGGACCAGCTCTTCCACTTTCTCCAACCTGATCTCGGCGCCGAATGCCTTCTGGTCGGTGGGGCCGTCATTGGCGGAAACCCTGTTCGAAGGCGGCTTGCGCCGGGCGCAAGTCGCGCAGAGCGAGAATGCATACCAGCAGGCCGTCGCGCAATACCGGCAGCTCAGCCTGCAGGCGTTTCAGCAAGTCGAGGATCAGCTCGCCGCGCTGAGCGCGCTCTTCGAAGAAGCGAAATTGCAGCAGGACGCTGTCGCGGCAGCGGAAGAATCGCTGCGTCTCGCAACCAACCAGTACAAGTCCGGCACCGTGTCCTACCTGAATGTGATCACCGCCCAGACCACCGCCTATACGGCGAACAACCAGAATCTGCTGATCGCGGGACAGCAACTGACGGCAAACGTGGCATTGATCCAGGCATTGGGTGGAGGCTGGGAAAACGAGGCGCAACCTGCCGCTACAGGAGATGGCCAGGCTCAGCCGGCAAAGACTCCCGATTAGGAGCATCGGCCAGGATTCAAACTGTCCGTGCCGTCCGTGCAATTTGAAACCGAACTGCCCGGCAGCAGCGTCGAAACTCAAGGAATTTTGGGTATCCGGAAATTGTGGATGAAGAACTACGTGAGTGTCTAGGTTACAAGATCGAAACGGACATGAGACTATCGATCAATGGATGGAGTTAATGTCGCAAGTCGGCCAAGAGCGGTCAGTCGTAACCCCCCCCCGAAAAAGCTGGTGGTTTCTAAATAAGGTGAGAGCATGCGGTTGATCATAAGATTTTTCGTCGTACTGGCAACAGTAAGTATTTCTCCTGTTGTTTTCGCTGGAAGCGATTTTACGGCTGCCGCAAGAGAAGAGATTAAAGTGAAAAGCGTTTCCCCAGAAATTCAGGAACAACTAAATAAAGCCACGCCAGAAGAACGCAAGAGCCTCGAAGCGGCAATGCACACAGGTAGTTTGTTTGTGCAGCAGCATTTCGATGGAAATGCATATGACACATCTTCAGAAAATCAAGATTGGTTCAATGAAGTTGCTCCGCTTATTACACTTAATATTGATAGTTGGGCCGAGCAATACGGTGATTTTAGTGACGAGAGTATAAAAATAGGAACTACTGATTTCTTGGCAACGCGGTTAACGTGTCCTGAAGTATCACTCATTTCAGTTCAACAAGATGACCATGTAATTGACCTGATATACAGGACGAAGAGTGTGGGCGTGTTAATCGATACCCACGGCTATTATACCTATGGCTTTAATTCAGAAAGTGCAGGACAGATTTATGAACTGCGCCTTGCTCTGGATGAGGATAGCGCACTCGTAAACGAAGTGATCCCAATAGATAAGTGGAGAACTTGGTCATACAACACAGCTATTGCCTATATCCAAAGTATGATTAAGTCTGCTCCTTATGTATTAACAAGAAAGCAGGCTGAAAATCCCAACAAAAAACAAGTGGCTGCTGAGGTATCAGAATATAAAAAAAGCACTCGACGCAATCATATTGTCACCATCGAGGAAATTAAAAAATCAGCGGCAAAGTACTGCAAGTAAGTTCTACGGAAATGTCCGTTATGAGGAAGTGGCAAGGTCCCTTAAGGGTTAGGAAGCGACGATCTCCTGGCAAGCCTTGAAAGCGCGAAGCGCGATCAATGACGTTTCGGCAAACTCACGGTGGCGATCAAGCCGCCACCCTGCGCGTTTCTCAATGCGATGTCTCCTCCCTGCTTCCTGGCCATGTCTCTTGCGATGGACAGGCCCAGACCGACGCCGCCGTGATTCCGGTTGCGGGAAGTGTCGAGGCGGTAGAAAGGGGCGAAGACCGACTCCAGTTGATCGTCCGGAATACCGGGGCCGGAGTCCTGAATAGTGATCACGACCGCGTTATCGGTCTCTCCCAGGACGATGCTGGCGTTTCCGCCGTAACGCAGGGCATTCTCGATCAGATTGCCGAGGCAGCGGCGTATGGCGAGCGGTTGCAGCTTGATCGGACTTGCGCTGCCGGACACCGTGACGGATTCTCCGCGCTCTTCCGCATCTTCCACCATCGAATGCACCAGCGCTCCGATATCAAGCATGCATTCCGTTTCCGGCCTCTCGTCGCCGCGCAGATAGTCCAGCGTCGTGTCGATGATACTCGCCATCTCATTGATGTCTTCCTGGATATCGGCCTGCAACTTCTGCTGGTTTATCTTTTCTGCCTTTAATTTAAGGCGCGTCAGAGGCGTACGCAGATCGTGCGAAACGGCGGCCAGGAACCGGTTGCGTTCCTCCATCTGCAGTTGGATGCGCGTCTTCATCTGATTGAACACCTTCGATGCCTGCCTGACTTCGCAAGGACCGGATGTCTCTTCGATGTTCTGGCTGTTCAGGTTCTTGCCCAGTTCCTCTGCCGCATTTGCCATGCGCTTGATGGGCGATGAGAGCCAGCGGGCTGCAACCCAGGCCGTCAATCCGACTGCACCCATTCTGACGGCAAGAATGACATACAACCTGAACGGGTCCCCATGCGCGGAAGGAACGGAATGTTCCAGACCCATCATGATGAAGATTTCCCTGCCGGCAAAGATACTGACGGAAAGGATGACGAACAGGAGCAGAAAAAGCCGTACGAACAGCGAGTCCGGAATGACCGATTTCACCGGGATTCCTTCGTGTCGAACAGGTAGCCCTCGCCCCGGACTGTCTTGATCAGCGATGGCGTGCGGGGATCATCGTTGAGTTTCTGCCTCACCCGGGAAATCAGGATATCGATGCTGCGGTCAAAGAGCTCCATGCCCCTGCCCCTTGCCTCGTCGAGCAGGAATTCTCTGGTCAGCACCCGGTTGGGATGCTCGACCAGCACGGCAAGCAAACGGAATTCCGCATTGGACAACGGAATCACGATCTGCTCGGGAGAGACGAGCTGGCGCAAGATCAGGTCCAGCCGCCATCCCATGAACTCTGCCTCCTTTTTCCCTCTCGGACTTTCGCGTCCTGCGCGCGACCTGCGCAGTATCGACTGTATGCGGGCCACCAGTTCGCGCGGCTCGAACGGCTTCACGATGTAATCGTCCGCACCCACTTCAAGCCCGACAACCCGGTCCATCGCCTCGCCGCGCGCGGTGAGCATCAATATCGGGATGTCCGATTTGACGCGCAGGTTGCGGCACAGCGTCAGACCGTCTTCTCCGGGGAGCATCAGATCGAGAATGACCAGATCGAAAGGACTCTTTTCCAGGGCCTCTTCCATCGCGATGCCGTCGGTGACACCTGTGACGGACATGCCAAAACTCGCCAGGTATTCCCGCAAGAGCTGGCGGATCTGTTCATCATCGTCAACAATTAGAACTGAGACCATAGGTTCCATATCCGTGATGCGTTTATCGTAAACAGGGCATTCCCCGTCTGTTCAGCCTGATGATTGTGCAGATTTTACGTGCTGGATTTTAGCAACGGAACTGTCCGACGGGATGCTCCCATACTCGCCCTGGGTTGTGTCGGCATAATTTCATCATTGTACAAAAGGAGATACAAACAAATCGCAACGCGAACGGGGAAGCGCTCAATAGAGTGCGGACCCATTGTCCGGAATGAATGCGTCCAGGGCGTAGCCGACCACCCCGGAAAGTTTGCGATGAACGGCATGGAGCAAGGATTGCGGGGTCCGAACGGCTACGCGGGAACCCTGACAGGGTATGCAAAAATAAACAAACCTGCCCGGCTCTACACCGAACGGGTCGCGTTGAGATACGGCAGCCTGTCGCTTACTTCTTGTCGGCTTCCTTGGCTTCTTTGTCTGCCTTCTTTTTGGCCTTCTTGGCTGCCTTTTCGGCTTTTTTGGCTTCTGCAGCCGCTTTCTTGTCGGCTTTCTTATCAGACTTCTTGCCGTCCTTTGTTGCGGAATCCTTGGTTTCCTTGGCAGCCTTTGTATCAGCTTTCTTGTCTTCGCCGGCTTCGGCCGCCTTGGTTTCCTTTACGGCTTTCTTGCTGGCCTTCTTGTCGGCCTTCTTGTCATCCTTGGCCATCTTGTCGTCAGACTTCGCGGGCTTATCTTCCTTGTTCACGGTCGTCGCGCCGCTCACTGAAAGTTCGGAGCGCATCTTTGCCACCGTCTTGTCGCCAAATCCTTTGACGTTCTTCAGGTCATCCACGCTCTTGAACGAACCGTTCTTGTTGCGGTAGTCGATGATCGCCTGAGCTTTGGCCGGGCCGATGCCCTTGACCGAATCCAGCTCTTCCTTGGTTGCCGTATTCAGGTTGACCGCCGCGAATGCCATGTTGGCAAATGCGAAGAACAAAACCAGTAATGACAGAATCTTCTTCATGCTTTTCTCCCTTTTCAAGTAAACGAAAAATACTTCAGGCCATACAAGAATACGGCCGATCAGGCCGACCGCTTCAAGAGTTGCTTCACATAGCGTTCCGTACCTTGCTCTACGGTCAGGAAAGGTTGCACATACCCGATTCCCCGCAGGCTGGAGATGTCCGCCTGTGTGTAGCTTTGATATTTGCCCCGCAAAGCATCCGGAAAGGGGATGTAACGAATGAGTTGCTGCTGGAGCATCTGTTCCAGTGTCAGCGCGGCTTCATTGTTCTCCGCTCGCAGTGTGTTGATTACCGCCACCGCCACATCGTTGAAGCTCTGCGCATTGCCCGTGCCGAGATTGAAAATGCCGGACTTGCCGGGATGGTCGAGGAAGAACATGTTGACCTTGACCACATCTTCCACGGAAACGAAATCGCGCAGTTGCCCGCCGTTCGCATAACCGTCGCAGCCTTCGAACAGTTTCACGAATCCTTCTGCGCGGTATTGGTTGAAGAAGTGGTAGGCCACCGAGGCCATGCGCCCCTTGTGCTGTTCACGCTGGCCGTACACGTTGAAGTAGCGAAATCCGGCGATCTGGGATGTGCGGTGCTGCCAGCGTCGGCGCACGACCTGGTCGAACAGGAATTTGGAGTAGGCATAGACGTTGAGCGGGGATTCGTATTCGCGGCTCTCCTTGAATACTCCGCCGCCGCCATACACGGAAGCGGAAGAGGCATACAGAAATGGAACATCCTCGTTCTGGCAGTGGTTCAGCACTTCCAGGGAATAGCGGTAGTTGTTCTCCATCATGTAGCGGCCGTTGAGTTCCATGGTGTCGGAACAGGCGCCCTCATGCAACACCGCCGCTATGGTGCCGTCAAAGGATCCGTCCTGCAGCAGGCCGACGAAGTCTTCCTTGTCCAGGTAATCGGCGATTTCGCAATCGGCAAGATTCCTGAACTTGTCGGAATTGTTCCCCAGGTTATCGACGGCGATGATGTTGTTCTCGCCGCGCTCGTTCAGGGCCTTGACCAGGTTGGAACCGATGAATCCGGCGGCGCCGGTGACTACGTAGTACATGTTGTTCCTCCAATAGGATTTGGGATTTGGGAGCCAGGATTTAGGAAAAACCGCCACTATGTCGTGCCAATTCCCAAATCCGAATTCCCAAATCCTAGCTCTTCATATCATTCAGTATTTCTTCGCGCGACACAACGGCCGTGCCCAGCTTGCCCACCACAACGCCCGCCGCACGGTTCGCGATGCGCACGGCGTCGGGCATATCGGCGCCGCTCGCGAGCATCACCGCCAGCGTGGCGATGACGGTATCGCCCGCACCGCTAACGTCGAACACTTCGCGCGCCCGGGTCGGCTCGTGCAACACGTCCTGCCCGCGGAACAGCGACATGCCTTCTTCGCTGCGCGTGACGAGCAGCGCGTCCAGGTTCAATTCCGTGCGCAGTTTTTGGGCCTTCTCGCTCAGTTCGTCTTCGCTCTTCCAGTTTCCGGCCACTTCCCTGAACTCGCTGCGGTTCGGCGTCAGCAGGGTTGCCCCCCGGTAACGTGCATAGTCGTCCCCCTTGGGGTCGACGAGCACCGGCTTGCCGGCAGCGCGCGCCGCCTGGATCATCACGGCGATATGCGCGAGTCCGCCTTTGCCGTAATCCGACAGGATCACCACATCGGCCAGCGGCAGCTTGTTGTGGAAATCCGCCAGCTTCGCGTTCAGGACCTCGTGGCTGGGCGGCGTTTCGAAGTCGATGCGCAGCAATTGCTGCTGCCGCGCGATGGCACGCAGTTTCACGATGGTGGAAATACTGGTGTCGCGATGCAGCATCGCCTCGACCCCGCCCTGCTCGGTGAGCAACCGCTGCAGGCAATCCCCGGCCTCGTCGGCGCCTACCACGGACAGCAGTGTGCAATGCGCGCCCAGCGATGCGATGTTGCGTGCCACGTTGGCTGCGCCGCCGGGGCGCTCTTCCACACGGTTCACTTTCAGCACCGGTACCGGCGCTTCGGGCGAAATACGTGTCACGTCGCCGAACCAGTAGCGGTCCAGCATCACGTCGCCGACCACCAATATGCGCGCCTTACCGAAAGACGGCAGCTTCATGCCAACTCTCCTATCTCGTTCAAAATGTCCCGCAATGCCTGTGACGGATCGGGTGCCTGTGTGATCGGGCGCCCGATGACCAGGTAGCTCGCACCGTTTTCCAGCGCCGAACGCGGCGTCATGATACGCGACTGGTCGTCCGCTGCCGCGTTGGCCGGGCGGATGCCCGGTGTGACCAGGCAGAAATCCTTGCCATATTGCTGGCGCAGCATCGGCGCTTCGAGGGCGGAACACACCACGCCATCCAGGCCGCTGTCGCGGGCCAGGCCGGCCAGAAGGGGCACCATCTGCGCCGCGCTGGCATTGATGCCGATGCCGTGCAGATCTTCTTGCGCCATGCTGGTAAGTACGGTGACAGCGATCAGTTTTGGTCGATGTTCGACATTCTCCAGCGCTTCGCGCGCGGCTTCCAGCATGCGCTTGCCACCCAGCGCGTGCACGTTCACCATCCACACGCCCAATGCCGCCGCCGCTTTGCATGCCTGCGCGGTGGTGTTGGGAATGTCGTGGAATTTCAGGTCGAGGAACACATCGAAGCCGCGCTTCTGCAGTTTTTCGACCAATTGCGGCCCGGCGGCGGTAAACAATTCCTTGCCCACTTTAAGGCGGCACAACTCAGGCTCGAGGCGTTTTACCAAAGCCAGCGCAGGTGCGGCCTGTGAATAATCCAGTGCAACGAT
>JAJXTT010000062.1 GCA_021783525.1 Pseudomonadota bacterium | reverse complement strand
GTACATCAACGCCTGCAAGGGCAAACCCGCCGAAAGGCGGGGACGCAAAGCTTCCGGGCTAAAGGACATGTTCCTATTCGACTACTCGTCGAGTGCCAGCGGGGCCGCCAGGTAATCTGAGCATTTTCTCTATTTCTTTTGGCGTTCCTCGGGTTCTTTGCGTATAACCAACGCGAGGGTTATATGGCGGCACTCAATCCGGAAGCCGGAAAATCTGACGACAAGAAGACCCGGCCGCCGGTGATCAGAAAAATCACTCGCAGCTTCATCAAGCCGCGCCACAGCGGCACGTGGAAGATCGCCTACGCCGATTTTGTGACCGCCATGATGGCATTCTTTCTGCTGATGTGGCTGATAGGGACCAATTCGGAGACTCGCCTGCGTGGCGTTGCCGAATATTTTCGAACACCATTGTCGGTTGCTTTTGCAGGCGGGAAGGACATGTCCGATCGCAGCAGCATCCTGGATGCCGGCATCAACAAGCCAATTGAAGGCAACGCGCAATTGAAAAAAAGCGAAGCGACAGACTCGCATCTGATCGACCTTAACGATGGCAAACGCCAGGCGATAAGAAGCGAAATGGCACGCCTGCAGGCGTTGAAGCGCCGCCTGGACCAGGAGATCGATACGAATGCCGATCTGCGCAAATTCAAGGATCAATTCCAGATCGATATCACGTCGGACGGTTTGCGTATCCAGATCATCGACAAACAGAATCGCCCGATGTTCGATCGGGGCAGCGCCAACCTCCAGCCATACACGATTGATATCCTGCACGAATTCGGCAGCACGCTGAACGGCGTGCCCAACATGATAGGCATTACCGGCCATACCGATGCAACGCCTTATCAAGGTTCGGCAAGGAATTACAGCAACTGGGAATTGTCGCTGGATCGCGCCAACGCCGCACGGCGTGCATTGATCGACGGGGGCATGCAGGGCAACAAGATCATTCGTGTCGTCGGTTTGTCTTCATCGGCCTTGCTCGATTCTTCCAATCCGTTCAGCCCGCAAAACCGGCGCATCAGCATCATCGTAATGAATGCACAGGCAGAAGAAAGCGCCCGCATGGATGGTGCAAGGCTCGAAAGCGAATGAGCGTCATGCCCGATATTTCCCTGAATTTTCCCCTCTCCAGAAATTATTCCAACTAAATACGGATATTCACGCCACCATGACAAGATCAGAACTGATTGAACAGCTTGCTTCCAAACACCCGGAACTTACCCGGCGGGATATCGAGATGAGTGTCCGCCTGATTCTGGACCAGATTTCGAGCACCCTGGAGAAAAAAGAGAGAATTGAAATCCGGGGGTTTGGAACCTTTGGGATTCTGCATCGCAGGCCCCGCAACGGGCGCAATCCAAAAACAGGCATCATCGTGGAGGTGCCCGCAAAGGATGTGCCGCACTTCAAGGCCGGCAAGGAGTTACGCGTAAGAGTCAATGGCTTCAAACCGGGTATCCGCTAGATCTCCGCGGGGCGCTGTTGTCGTGACGGTTGCGCCCGTGTCAGGGAGTGTTTAGAGTGGGCACATGCCCATCCCCGCTGCCAATTCAGGCTTTCCCGCTTGCAAGTCCGCACCATTCAATCCATGAATCGGCTCTACAGACTGTTCAAGGAGACCACACGCGAGACCTTGTCTCTGAGATGGATCGGGTTCACCAGGATTCCCTTGCTGTTCTATGTCGGCGTCTCGGTCGCGGAAATCTCGCCAGAGCGGATGGTGGTCCGAATCCCTCTGCGGCGTCGAACAAAAAACCACCTCGGCTCAATGTACTTTGGCGCACTCTGCGCCGGAGCCGATTGCGCAGCCGGTGCCTTCGCCATGTATCTGATCAGGCGGCAACCGGAAAAGATTGCGCTGATCTTCAAGGATTTCGAAGCGCAGTTCCTCAAGCGCGCCGAAGGCGATGTACATTTTTGCTGTACTCAGGGCAAGGAGATCGCCGAACTGGTCGCGCAGGCAGCCGCCTCGGGTGAAAGAGTCGAAAGGCAGTTCGAGGTTGTTGCCACTGTACCGTCATTGAGTGACGAGCCAGTGGCCATATTCAAGTTGACACTCTCGTTGAAAAAACGGCCATAAGGCGATTCACAGCACCCGGTCGTGACACCTAACACTTGCCCTTGCACGCATTTCCGGACGAAGAGACCTTTTCCTTCTTGCCACACTTCTCTATCGGGCTCTGAACTATTTCATTCACCTCCGTCTGGCTGAGTAGCTGGGCTACATAAGGCGCCCCGGTCAACGCTTCGATACTTTTCGCAAAGCCGCGGAGATGATTGCGCGATCCGCACATCAGGTTCGTGTAGGTAGAGATGATGTCATCCTTCTGCGCCTCGCTTATTGCCCGCTTGATATCGATCATGTCTTTCTCTTCGATGAGGCCGCCCACATTCAGTGCATTCAGGCTGCTGATCTCGCCCTTGGCAACCAGGGTGTTATAGAGTGACTGCAGATCGGTATTGGTGAACTCGCCAATCGCATTGCCCGCCGCTGGATCAGCCAGGTTGTATTTGTTCAGCAACTTGAGCAAGGCATCCATATGCGTCTGCTCCGCACTGGCGATATTGGAAAATGTCGCGAGATCCCATGCATCGTAGAACGTCAGGTAGGTGTCGCGTGCCACCTTTTCTTCTTCGCGCATGAAAATAAGGTCTTTTGTTTCCACGGCGGTGAGGGACAAGGTTGCACCATAGACATTCGGACAGGACATGGCGCCAAGAACGGACAACATGGCCGCGAACAGCATTGGAATTGATTTGGTAAACATTTTCATTCTCCTTTTAAAATGTAATTCTTTCATCAGGCCGGCCCCAAATTGCTCCTCCGTTACCTGGCAGCCTTGCGATCGATTCGAGCCAAGTTTCAGCTGCCGGCGCCGCGGGTCTGGCAGACTCTGGTTATCTCACTCTCCTAATACTCCTCAAATATACGAATATCAACAAAGTAAATTGATTATGTATCGATGATTTCCGAATGACGGGTAGACAACAAGACAAGCCCGTACAGGAGGTATTAGCCGTAAGTCGCAGAATGTTTGAGCCGTCCTTCGGGTCGGGCAGCGCCGGCCCGCCCTGCATCTCCGCACTCGCCACTCCTTCTTTTTTTGTCGCACTTATCCCTGGATTTGTCGCAACCTGCGTTAGAATCCGCCCCCATTTTTCGCTAACACTCCCGTCAAGTCATGTGGTTCAAGAATCTGCTGATATATCGCCTCAATAAGTGGGGCGTCACTCCCGAAGCCCTCGAAGAAAAGTTGTCCCGGAACGCCATTCAGCCGTGCTCCGCGATGGAAATGCACAGGCTGGGATGGGTTTCACCCAAGGAAGAGGGGCAGCCTTTTGTGCATACCATGGGATCGCAGATGCTGATCTGCCTCGGGGTCGAGAAGAAGCTTCTCCCCACGGCCGTGGTCAACAAATTCGCCAAATCCCGCGCGGCCGACATCGAAGATCAGCAGGGGTACAAGCCGGGCCGCAAGCAGATGAAACAGATCAAGGAGGCGGTTACGGACGAGCTGCTGCCGCGCGCTTTCGCCCTGCGCCGTCATACCTTCGCCTGGATCGATTCCACAGCCGGGATCATGGTGGTGGATGCTGCAAACTTGGCGAAAGCCGACGAACTGATCGAGATGCTGATCAAGACCGTGGATGGAATAGCGCTCACGCCGCTCAAGACCAACACCTCGCCCGCCGCCGCAATGACTTCCTGGCTAGCGGGAGATGAGTTGTCTTCGGCATTCACCGTGGACCGCGACTGCGAACTCAGGGGATCGGGAGAGGAAAGGGCAACCGTGCGTTACGTGCGCCACACCCTTGAAGCCGAAGAGATCGCCAAACACATCACTGCGGGCAAGGAAGCCACCCGGCTGGCGATGACCTGGCGCGACAAGGTGTCCTTCGTGCTGCACGACAACCTGCAGATCAAACGCGTCGTGGCACTGGATATCCTCAAGGATCAGGCGGAGGGCAGCGATCAGGAAGATGCATTCGACGCGGATTTCGCGATGATGACCGGGGAACTGCAGAGATTGCTGGTCGACGTGATTGATGTGCTTGGGGGTGAAAGCGCTTCAACTGTATAGACATCGGCAGGGTGGGCTCGTTTTTGTCCCCGCAGGATAGAGGTCGACGCCCCGCCCAACGGCTACACCATTACCCTTTTGCACGGCCCCCCTGCACTTCGCTCAATACCCCATCTGCAAATACCAGTGCACAACGCACTGCCTTGCCCACGTACACCGTTTGCATTGCTGTCTGATATTCCTGCATCTGCACACGGTAACGTAAGGCATCCTCGCTATCGCCCAGCTTGTAATCCAGCACCCACACTTCATCGTCGAACTCCACCAGACGGTCGATGCGTTTCAGTTCGCCCTTGGCGTTGATATAGGGCATTTCGTTGCTGGCGGAGCGGTATTGCTGGGCATCGAAGAAGTGCGCGAGCCGGGGCAGCGCGAGCAGATGCAGGGCTTGTTGCCAGAGGGACTCGATTTCTTCGGCAGAAATGGCCAGTCGTTGCTGCAGTTCGGCCTTGTCCGCCATGCCTTCCGTCAGATGTTGCAGCAAGCCGTGCAGCCAGATGCCGCGCTGTTGTTGCGGTGTATTGCGGGCGGCGCGTTTCCCGGTGGGTATGACGGAAGGAAGATTTTCCGTTCGGGCTGCACCCGCAAGGGGCAGGCCATGGCTGTAAGGCGCATGCGCCATGCTGCCACGATCTCCCGCTGGCGGGTGCAGGACGAGCGGATTTAATGTTTCCTGCTGCTCAACCACCGCCGCAATGCGCTCATACCAGGTCTGCGTCTTGTTTTCCCTGCCTTCCTTGCTGCCGCTGACAATTAGCGCTTGCTGCGCGCGGGTCATCGCGACATAGAGCAGGTTCATTTCTTCGCGCGCCTGCTGTGCGGCGTCCTGATCGAACAGCGGCGCACGTTTCTTGCCGCGCGAAGCCTGGTCGGCATAGAGCGAGAAATGTACGGGCCGCTCGGCATGCAGCGGCCAATCGAGCAGCACATCGTGGTCGTCCCTGGCTTTCTTGTCCGCATTCGCATCCAGCAGCCAGACGATGGGCGCTTCCAGGCCTTTCGATTCGTGCACGGTATAGATGCGTACCGCGTTGCCGGCCGTGCCGAGCCTGCCTTCGTCCGGCGCGTCGTCGGGGCTGTCGCGCAGTTCGCCCAGTTCCTGCAGGAAGCGCGGCAGGCTGGGATAGCGGCCCGCATCCACGCTCAGCGCGATCTCCATGAACGCATTGAGGTTGGCGGCGACCTTGGCGCGCATCTCCGGCGGCAGCACAGCGGTGTAGCGCGCGATCACCTCGCCCTCGAAATAGACGCGATCGAGCAGGTCATGCACCGGGAGCTTGTCGGCGAGCGAGAGCCAGCCCTGCAATAATCGATGGGCGCGCTGTAACACAGGCGAGGCGTTGCCTTGAATCGCGGCGTGCTGCAAACGAGGCCACCAAGAGGATTTCGGATTCGGGATTTGGGATTTGGTCAAACCCGCAACGCTTTCACCATCCCCTGCCCCACTAAATCCCGGATCCAGAGTCCCAATTCCCAATTCCCAATTCCCAATTCCCAACAACATCAGGTCCGCATCGCTGCACGCAAAGATCGGCGTGCGCAGCACTTGCGCCAGTGCAAGGTCGGCAAAGGGCGTGATGAGGAACATCAGCAGCGCCTGGATATCCGCGGCCTCCAGCGTATCGAGCAGGCCGCCGCGGCGCGAGCTGATGAAGGGAATGTGTTTTGCGCGCAATGCCTCTTCATACACCTGCAGGTGGGTGCGGCTGCGCACCAGCACCATGATGTCGCCGTAAGTGGCGCGCCGCTCTTCCCCTCCGTCGCTGACAGCCCAGTCTCCGACGATGGTCTGCAGCCACGCCGCCAGCTGTTCGGCCTCCTTCTGGCGCGCGCCGTCTTCGGCTTCAGCCCTTTTCACAGTGAGCGGATCGCGCAAGGCAAGCGCGCTGTTTTCTGTTGCATCCTCTCCCTTTGCCTCCACGGCGGCCAGCGGCAACACCATCACACGGCCGGGCAGGTCGCGCTGGAAAGTCTGATGCTCGACAAACTCGAAGCCGTCCGGCTGTTCGCGGAACACGGCATTCACCGCATCCACCACGGGCTGCGCATTGCGGCGCGTCAGGCTGTTGCCCAGCGTCGCCGCGCCGAAATGCGCCCTGAGGTATTCGCGCGCCACGCCGAACAGGCGCGCATCGGCGCGGCGGAAGCGGTAGATGGATTGCTTGGGGTCGCCCACGACGAACACGGTGGGCTGCGACTCGACCGCCACGGCAGCATCGAACCATGCGCGCAGGATCTGCCACTGCAGCGGGTTGGTGTCCTGGAACTCGTCCAGCAGCACGTGGCGATAGCGGCTGTCAAGCTTGTATTGCATGGTCTCGGCATGCTCGCTCTGCTGCAGCAGACGGCACAGCTGCCATTCCAGATCGGAGAAGTCCATCTGCTGTTTTTGCGCCTTCAATGCCTGGTAGCGCTCGAGGAAAGCGATGCCGCAATGCAGCACCGCCTCGTTCAGGCGATAGGCCCGCTGCTCGGCGAGCTCGTCGCGCACCGCCTGCAGGCGGGACTGCAGCGCATCCCGTGCACGGCAATGCGCATCCTGGTCCTGCAGTTTTGTCGGCTTCAATGCCTTCGGCTCGCCCTTTGCCGTGAACAACAGCTCCCACAGCCGCTCGAAACGCTCTTCCTGCGCCGAGTCGGTCCATGCCTGCTCCAGCTCGCTCGCCTGCTTTTTCTGCGTATCGGTCCCGCTGGCGAGTTGCAGCGTGAAATCGAACAGCGCATCGCGGCTGTCGCTGTGCGCATGCCAGGCTTCGACCGGATCGCTGTCCATGTCCACCGCAAGCTCGTCGAGCAGGTTCTCCAGTGCGAACGTCAGCATCCCGTCCGATCCCTGGGTATAGGCCCACCATTCCGCGCGCTTGGCGAGGAAGTTGAACAGCAGTTTGCGCGTGTTGCTCAGCCCGCATTCGCCAAACAGCCACTGCATGTTCTGCGCTTCAGGGCTGTCCGGTTGCTTGCGCATCTGTTCCAGCAGCTCTTCCCAGGCTTCTTCCTGCTCGCTGCCCGCGCGCTCCAGCAGGCTCATGCCCTGCATCACGTCGGCGTTCAGCGGCGCGCGCTGCATGACCTGCATGAACCAGCCGTGGAAGGTGCTGATGGTGATGCCCGGCTGCGCCAGCAGCACGGTGCCGTACAGGCTGCGGGCGCGCTGCAGTTGCGCGGCATTCGGTTCCTCCACGCCGCGCTCGGCCAGGAAACGCCGCACCGCATCGTCGTCGCCCATCGCCAGGTCGCGCAGCCACTGCTGCAGCCTTGCCTGCATCTCCTGCGCCGCCTTGCGCGTGAAGGTGATGGCCAGTATCTGCGACGGCTGCGCACCGTCCAGGAGCAGGCGCACGATGCGCGACACCAGCAGCCAGGTCTTGCCGCTGCCGGCGCAGGCCTCGACCACGACGCTGCGCTTGGGATCGAGGGCGATATGGCCGGTCATAACCACTCCCCCTTGCGGCAGACGCCGCGCATCTCGCAATGCATGCATGCCTGGTCGATGCCGTTCGCGGGCAGACCGGCACCGCCGCGGATGCGTTTCATCACCTGCACCAGGCGCTCGGCGTTGAGCTGCGCCAGTTGCGCGACATCGTGCGCCGGCGCGACCGTCTTCACCTTGCCACCCTCGATGCTGACGAACGAGGCGTCATCGGTTTCGTGCGCATAGGCATAGCAGGCGAGCTGCACGTCCTCGCCCGGCTCGCGCAGTTTGTGGCGCAGGATCTGGTCGCCCTGCGTCTTGTAATCCAGCACACGTATCTCCTGATCCCGGACATCGAGCCGGTCGATGCGCCCGCGCAGCTGCACGCCGTCCAGATCGATTGAAAATGCGCTCTCCGCCTCGGCATAGCGCCAGCCCTGCGCCTCGTTCTCGGCCTGCCAGGCGAGATAGGCGGGCAGCGAGCGGTACCAGCGCGCCAGCCAGGCGCGCGCCGCGAAGTCCTGCTGCAGCAGGTCGGCGAACACATCCTCGCTAATGCGGCGCAGCGCGGCCTCCATCTCCGCCGCGTCATGCCCACCAACTTGCCGATAGCGCTCATGGAAGCGCTGCAGGATGCCGTGCACGCGCTCGCCGTAGTCGCGCTTTTCGATGGCTTCCTGCACTTCGTCCAGCTCGTTCAGGCGCAGGATGTAGCGCGCATGGAACTGGTATGGACAGGCGACCAGGCTGTTGTATGCGCTGATGGAAACCTTCGCTG
>JAJXTT010000061.1 GCA_021783525.1 Pseudomonadota bacterium | reverse complement strand
CGACCAGACGCGTGCGGTTGCCTGCCTGCACAATGTTCGCGCTCCGCAGATCTCCCTCCCCGAATTCCTGAGTCGATTTACCCAGCCCGTTCTCCGTATTGGGAAAATCGAAAGCGATGCGCGGCGGTGTATTGATGGCAAACGTGGGGGGTTGGCCGGCCGGAGCGCTCTTAAGCACAACCGTGATAACCACCTTGCCACCCAATTCGTTGCTTGCACTGATAGACTGGATGCTGTTCAAAGCATCCGTATTCGCTGGCTCCTGTGCTTGCGCAAAGGACACGCCGAACAGTAGCGCTATTGCCACTGTCCGGATGGCGCCAAGAACCGGTTTACTGAGTTGTCTCATCGTATTCACTCCTATTCACTCAACCAACAGCAGGCTACTTTCACGTTCGGACCAGTCGCCCACGCTGTCTTGAACCATCTCCTTGATCTTGACTTCAGTTTCCGTCACCGAAATGACCTGCCCGAAATTCAAACCGATGTAATTCCCAGCTTTGATGCGATAGAGTTTGCCTTCTGCAGAACGGATCACAGCCTGCGCCACTCCTTTTTGTGACAGGAAGCCAACCATCTTCAGGCTCTCCAGCGGAAAGTCCTCCAATTCTTCTTTGGGACGATTCAGATTAGGCTGATTCTGGCCGCCGTGCCCTGCATTTCTTGCATCCGCCTTGCGCGGCTTGAATGGATCCGGCAGATTCGAGTCATTGTCATAGGTGAATGGCTCGTACGGCTTGATATCGGGCGGGGGTTCGACTTTGCCGCGCATGTCCGCACCAGCATTCTTGACGAAGTCGCGCAAGTCCTGAAACTCATCCCCCCCGCACCCGGCCAGCAATAGCGATGCCAAGAATATCAAATGAGCAGACCTCATTATTTGGCTCCCGGAACTTTGGATGCGTGCTTTTGCGCAGCCAATTCGTTTTCATCCAGATAACGGAACGTCTTTGCGGTCGCGTCCATGTTCAGCGCCCCGCTCGTCCCCTGAGAAATGCTGATATCGTTCAAGGTCACAATGCGGGGTAACTGCGATATGTCGCTGGCAAATTTTCCAAGATCATCATAATTGCCCGTCACCTTGATGGTAATCGGTTGCTCGGTGAATACCCCCGTCGCCGCTTCCTGCCCGGGCTTGAACAAATCGAACTGCAATCCCCGCCCCAAACCCGCCTGATTGATGTCGGTCAGCAGTGCATCCATCTCGGACTTGCCCGGCAATTGTTTAAGCAGGGCGCCAAAGGATTGCTGTGTGTCGATCAATTGCTTCTTGATGATGTCGAGATTGATGGCCTCACGCTTCTTTGAAAGAAACGTATCTCTGAGTTTGTCTTCTTCCTGACGAGCCGCCTTCAGATTATCCCATTCGTCCTGCCAATCGAATACCGCACCCGCGGCAACAACCAGCATGAACAGCGCGACAAATGCGGCGATCTTGATGAGCCACGGCCAGCTGCCGGGAGTCTTGGGGTCGATATTTTTGAGTTCTTCAATAAAATTCATTTTCCTTAACCTTTCGCGCCCGGCTTCGCAGGTCCCGGCGTAGCCGGTGCCGCCTGTTTGGTCAGGTTAAAGTTGAGGGAAAACTCGCTCAGACGCGCTCCGCCAACCGTCGTGGCATGAACCTCGATCAGCACCGGCGTATCCAGCCAGGGCGAGTCCTCGATCGAACGCATCAACGTGGAGACTCGCGCGCTTGATTGCGCGTAGCCTACAATGGCAATCTTGTATCCAGTCTGTTTCAGGCTTTTCAGGTATACCCCGTCCGGCAAAATCCGCAACATCTGGTCAAGCAAGTGAACAACGTCGGAGCGGGTGCTTTGCAGATTCTCTACCACTGTCTTGCGTGCAAGCAAGGCCTGGGTCTGCTCGCGAAGCTTTTTGATCTCCGCAATCTGCTTGTCCAGTATCGCGATATTTTGCTTCAGGAAAGTATTGCGGCGTTCCTGGTAGGAAATCTGCGTGCTGATGGCTACGTGAACGAAACTGACGAGCACGACGCCCAGTATCAGCGAGATGACGCCAAACACGATGAATTGCAGCTGGCGGGCTTTGCGTTTCTCCGCGCGATGCGGCAGCAGGTTCACACGTATCATGATGGATCGAACCTCCGCATAGCCAAACCGCACGCGATCATCAATGCCGGCGCGTCCATCTGCAGTTGCCGCGGCTTGATCCGGCTGGACAGCGTCATCAATTCAAATGGATTGGCCACCAGTGTGCTGACCTGCGTGCGCGTCGCGACCGCCTCGTCCAAGCCGGGCAGCGCGGCGCAGCCTCCCGCCAGTACGACGTAGTTCACTTCGTTGTACTGCGTCGACGTAAAGAAGAACTGCAACGCGCGTGACACTTCCATCGCGATATTCTCGCGGAAAGGTGACAGCACATCGCTCTCATAATTTTCCGGCAGTCCGCCATTGCGCTTGGCCGACTCGGCCTCTTCGGCGGATAACCCGAACACGCTTTGAATCTGCTGGGTAAGTTGCGCGCCGCCCACCTGCTGGTCGCGCATATAGACTGACTGGCCATTGCGCAACACGTTCACGTTCATCACGTAGGCACCGATGTCCACGAGCGCAACACACTGATCCGCTGCGCCGCCCGGCAACTGCGAACGTATCATCTCGAAGGCCGCCTCAGCAGCATACGGCTCCACATCCACCACGATTGCTTTCAAACCCGCCGTCTGAGCTGCGGCAACACGGTCTTCGACGTTTGCCTTGCGCGACGCCGCCAACAACACTTCAACTTCATCGGGGTTGTTCGGCGCTGAACCGATCACTTGAAAATCCAGATTGACTTCTTCCAGCGCGAACGGGATATATTGGTTCGCCTCGCTCTCCACCTGGTATTCCAGATCGTCCTCGCGCAACCCGGCCGGCAACAATATCTTCTTGCTGATTACCGCTGCCGCCGGCAAGGCGAGACTGACATTCTTGATGCGCGTTCCCAAGCGCTTCCAGGCCCGCTTGATCGTATCGGAAACGGCATCCAGATTATTGATGTTACCGTCGCTCACCGCGTCGACCGGAAGCATCTCGATGGCATAACGCTCTACTACATACCCATTCTTTTTTGGTGCCTGGCTCAGCTCTACCATCTTGACCGACGACGAACTGATATCCACCCCGATCAGGGGTGGTGTGGAGGTACTCAGAAAGTCTAATGGGATATCAAAATTTCCTTTGATCATAGACTGGTTAGCGCTCATCCGTACTAAAGTGGTTTAAATCCTAGCAATAACTCCAGCAAGTGTAAAGTTTTTTTTATGAACTCGTTTTCCAGGGCTAAAAAGATATAATCCCCTGATAGTTAACTCGAACTCTCGCTCATGACTTCTCGTTGGTGGTTTTATCCTGCCCTGGCTGTACTCGTCTTGCCGCTGCTGCCGATTTTGCTACTGGTCTTTGCGTCGATAGTCACCTATCCGACTTTGCCCTCGCTTGAGACATTGACCGACTACCGCCCCAAGATGCCGCTCAGAGTTTTCAGCGCCGAAGGCACGCTGATCGGCGAATTCGGCGAAGAGCGCCGCGAGCTGGTCAAGATCCAGGATGTGCCCGAATTGATGAAGAAAGCCATTCTCGCCGCAGAAGACGACCGCTTCTATGAGCACGGCGGGGTCGATTACATCGGAGTATTGCGCGCCGCCTATTCCAACTTCACTTCGGGCGGAGTAAGGCAGGGTGCCAGCACGATCACGATGCAGGTCGCACGGAATTTCTTTCTTTCCAAGGAAAAGACGCTTTCGCGCAAATTCAACGAGATGTTGCTTTCCTTCAAGATCGAGCACAACCTGAGCAAGGACGAGATCCTCCAGCTTTACATCAATCACATCTATCTCGGGCAACGTTCCTATGGCTTTGCGTCAGCCGCGCAGGTCTACTATTCCAAAACGCTCAGCCAGCTCTCGCTGGCGGAAATGGCGATGCTGGCCGGATTGCCCAAGGCGCCCGCCACGTTCAACCCCGTGGTGAACCCGGACCGTGCAAAGTTGCGCCAGATGTACGTACTGCGTCGCATGCACGACCTAGGCTATATCAACAACGAGCAGTTCGACCAGGCGCAGAAAGAGCCCGTCGTAACCCGGCAGTCAAACCGCAGGCAGGAGTTCGCGGTCAACGCCAACTACGTGGCTGAAATGGTCAGGCAGGAGATGTACGACCGATACCAGGATGAGGCCTACACCCAGGGGTACAGCGTCTATACCACCATCCGCGCGCAAGACCAGGCGGTTGCCTATGCTTCGCTGCGCAAGGGAGTAATGGAATACGACCATCGCCATGGCTATCGCGGACCGGAGGGCTACGTTGACCTGAAGAAGAACGGTAGCGACGAACTGATCGAGGACGCCCTGGAGGATGTCCCGGACAGTGACGACCTGATCCCTGCCGTGGTGCTGGCCATCAGCTCCAAAGTGATCAAGGCGCACTGCAAGGGCGGTCAGGTCGTTGAAATCAGCGGTGACGGGCTCCGTTTCGCGCAACAAACGCTGGGCGACAAACTCGCGCTGAACCGCCGTATCCGTGCTGGGTCGCTGATCCGGGTCTACAAGAACGAAAAGGGCACATGGGAGATCACCCAGTTGCCGCAGGTCGAATCCGCCTTCGTTTCCGCGAATCCCCGCGACGGAGCGATATACGCCCTGGTAGGCGGCTTCGACTTCTACCGCAACCAGTTCAACCATGTCACGCAGGCCTGGCGGCAGCCCGGCTCCAGTTTCAAACCGTTCATTTACTCCGCCGCTTTGGAGAAGGGCTTCACTCCCGCGTCCGTAATCAACGATGCACCGCTGGTCATCGACCTGTCGCAGACGGGTGAAGAGCTGTGGCAACCTAAGAACTACGAAGGCGGATTCGATGGTCCGATGCGCCTGCGCCAAGGCCTGGTCCGGTCCAAGAACCTCGTTTCCATCCGCATCCTTCAAGCTATCGGGGTTGAATATGCACAGGACTACGTCACCAAATTCGGCTTCGACAAGGACAAGATCAAACCCTTCCTGACAATGGCGCTGGGAGCCGGCTCTGTCACACCGCTGCAACTGATGGGTGGATATTCGGTCTTTGCCAACGGCGGCTACCGCATCATGCCCTATTTCATCCAGCGCATCGAAGACGGTCAGGGCAAGCTTGTGGGACAGGCGGCCCCCGTCGTCGCCGGTGAGGGCGCCGAGCAGGTCATCGATGTTCGCAACGCCTTCACGATGGTCAACATGATGCAGGATGTGGTGAAACACGGCACTGCCATGCGCGCCATGGAACTGGGCAGACAAGACCTCGCCGGCAAGACGGGCACCACCAGCGACTCGATGGACGCGTGGTTCGCGGGCTTTCATCCCACCCTCGTCGCCGTTACCTGGATAGGCTTCGACAATCCGCAAAGTCTGGGCGAGAAAGAGACCGGCGGCGGCGCCGCTCTACCGATCTGGATGGGTTACATGGACAAGATGCTGAAAGGTGTGCCCGAGGTCGAATATACGGTCCCGGATCATATCGTGACCGCACGCATCAACGATAACGGACTGCGCGACCCAAACGGCACCCATACCGAGTATTTCTACGAGGAGAATGTCCCGCCGGAGCAGGGAGAGACAGTGCCCGAAGGAAACAAGACCGAAGCAAGCGGTCAACTTTTTTAAGCAAGAAATGATGAGCAAACCCAATCCGCAACGCCGCGACCTGATGCGGGAACAACTCGCACAGCAGGCCGCGAAACTGATGGCCGAGGACGGCATCACTGACCATGCCCTGGCCAAACGCAAGGCAGCCCGCCAGCTGGGCGCAGCCGATACCCAGCACCTGCCGAGCAACCAGGAAGTGGACGATGCACTGCACAGTTATCGCGCCCTGTATCAGCAAGACAGCCATCCTGGCATCCTGTATCAATTGCGTGAAGAAGCGCTCGCCGCCATGCACTTGCTGGCCGACTTCAACCCCTACCTCGTCGGTTCGGTATTGAGCGGTACGGCGGACGAGCATTCCGACATCAACCTCATGCTCTTCAGCGACGACGCGAAAGCCGTGCTGCTGTTCCTGCTCAAACATAACCTTGACTTCGAAGACGGCGAGTGGAAAGTACGCGTGGGAGGACATGAAGAAAGCGTACCGAGTTACACCCTGACCGGGGAATCAGGTACGCAGACGCACATCGTCGTCTTGCCCGAAAATGCGCGCCACAGCGGCAGCCGCCACCCCGAGACGCACGCCGACATCGCGGCAGTGGAAGCGCTACTGGCTGACTCACCGAGTAGTTAGAACCGCCCGAGCTTCTTCAGGCCTGGTCATTCCGTTTTGACTTCAAGCAGAATTCAAGCGGTCCAGCAGGTCGCGTATCTTCATCGGGTCGTCGGCGCGCATGATCTTCTGTACCAGCGGCGCCATCTCCGGCAGGCTGGTGGTCAGCACGCGCTGCTTGGTACCGAGCAACTGGGCCGGGTGCATGGAGAATTGCCTCAAGCCGAGGCCGAGCAACAAACGCGTGTACGCCAGCTCGCCCGCCATTTCGCCGCATACCGAGATCGGAACGCCCGCCTTGTTCGCATTGCCGATCACATGCGCCAGCAATTGCAGCACGGCGGGGTGGAGCGGGTCGTAAAGGTGCGCCACTTCATCGTCGGTGCGATCGATCGCCAGCGTGTACTGGATCAGGTCGTTGGTGCCGATCGAGAGAAAATCCAGCTTCTTGATGAAGACGTTGAGCGCCAGCGCCGCGGCGGGGATCTCGATCATGCCGCCGATCTGCACTTTCGGATCGTACGGAATGCCCTCGTTCGCCAGGCTCTGCTTTGCGCCTTCGATGAACTGCAGGGTCTGGTTGATCTCCGAAACGCCTGACAGCATCGGCACCAGGATCTTCAGGTTTCCATAAGCCGAGGCGCGCAGCAACGCGCGCAGCTGCGCGCGAAACAATTGCGGTTCGGCCAGGCACAGGCGGATGGCGCGCAAGCCCAGCGCCGGATTGCTGGCGACGCGCACCGCGCCCTTGATCTGCTTGTCTGCGCCCAGATCGAACGTACGAATGGTAACGGGCAGGCCTTCCATGCCCTCGACCACTTCGCGGTAGGCATTGAATTGCTCTTCCTCGTCCGGCAAGTTGTCGCGGTTGAGGAACAGGAACTCGCTGCGAAACAGGCCGATGCCGGTGGCACCGTTCTCTTTCACCTCCGTCAGGTCGTTCGGCATCTCGATGTTGGCGTGCAGCTCGATGTGGGTCCCGTCCAGCGTATCGGCATGGGCAGTTTTCAACCGCTTCAGTTTCTGCCGTTCCAGCTCCCATTGACTCTTGCGCAACTTGTAATCGGCCAGCAGATGCTTGTCCGGATCGACAATGACCACGCCCTGCTCGCCGTCGACAATCAGCATGTCGTGATCCTTGATGAGCTCGCGCGCATGGTGCAGGCCGACCACGCACGGCGTGTTCAGGCTGCGGGCGACAATCGAAGTGTGCGACGTCGCACCGCCCAGATCGGTGAGGATGCCGGAGAACTGGTGCGGCTTGAGCTGGATCAGGTCGGCGGGGCTGACGTCATGCGCGACAAGGATCATCTCCACGTCGTGCTTGTTGGTGGGCGGCACATGCCCGGACTCGCCGTTCAATGCTTTCAGTACGCGCTCGACGACCTGCACGACGTCGGTCTTGCGTTCGCGCAGATAGGTATCCTCGAAAGCCTCGAACTGCGTGACCAGTTCGTCCATCTGCATTTTCAGCGCCCACTCCGCATTGCAGTGTTCGCGCAAGACCATCTGGCGCGCGGCCTGGCTGATATGCTCGTCGCCAAGGATCATCAAATGAAGGTCGAGGAACGCATCGAACTCGGCCGCCGCCTGCTGCGGGCGGTAACTGCGCAGATCGGACAACTCCGTGCGCGTGGCTTCCAGCGCGGCGTCCAGGCGCGCGACTTCCTCGTCGACCAGATGCCTGGGCAGCACGTAGTGCGCCACTTCCAGCGAAGTGTGCGACACCAGATGCGCATGGCCGATGGCGATGCCGCTGGAGACTGGAAGGCCGTGCAGCGTGAAACTCATTCACCTTCTCCGAAGTAGTCGTTGATCAAGGCAAGGAGTGCGGTCATCGCTTCCTGCTCCCGGTCTCCCGATGTTTCGATATTGATGCTCGACCCTTTTGCTGCCGCCAGCATCATCACGCCCATGATGCTTTTCGCATTCACGCGGCGCCCGTTGCGCGACAGCCATACTTCGCAGGGAAATTGCGAGGCAAGCTGGGTCAGTTTTGCGGAAGCCCGGGCATGCAGCCCCAGCTTGTTAATAATTAGCGCATCTTGTTGCAACATCGCTGCCTTCCGAATCAATAGAAACGATACATTCCTTGCCGCCTTCCAGAGCGCG